>CAVCTP010000047.1:0-8701 GCA_963605145.1 Tannerellaceae bacterium | reverse complement strand
ACTTTACCAATTCCTTCATCTGCTTGTTCAAGAATATGTTTATATACACCACTATCTTGAGAATGACCTGCCAAGTCTGTTTCTTGAATATTTGTACAAATAAACCCTTGTTTCATTTCTTCTAAAGCATCTAAAGTTAATTTGAAGCATTCAGGAGTTGGAACACAAGAGAAACTTTTGCCTTTATCATTAGCAACTATATCAGCAACCTTACCAATTAATGTACATTCATAACCTGCATTAGTTAAGATTGTAGGTGCTTGTACATTCTTATCAACGCCATATCCTAAATGTAAACAATGATAATTTTGTTCATATGATTTAGATTTAGCGGAAGCAATACCAATAAACTTATCTTGTCTAATTTCTTCAGCATTATATAAATCTTGCATATTGTTACCTGTTCCACCAAACACTATAACTCTGCCTACTGTTACGACTTGTCTAACTAGTTTTGCTATCTCGACTTCTTTATCAAAAGATATATAGTCAAGTGGAGCAGTAACGTTATAACACATGCCTAAATCAGCTTCTAAGTTATCCGCAACAGTAACATAATCATCACATACTACATATTTAAGACCTTGACGTTCAATTATGTCTACTTTGTGATTATGTTCTTTTAATATCTTTACAACACTATCAACATGTCTTTGAAATGGATCAACACTTGGTTTTTTAGGAAGTGTACCCATTATCTCTTGATGGCCCATAAAAGTATCAGCACCAAAATGCATTAATTCAGATTTACCATAGTTAGCATCAACACTAAAATGCATATAATCACTTTCTTTTCCATATGCATTCATCAAACCTAATTTCTCTAAATTAGGTAAATATAAATCAGGATGGTCTTTAATAATAGAACCAATTGTACAAGCTTTTTCATCACCTGGCCGAACAATTGCTGCATCTTTTGTAGCACCCATACCAAAACCATCTAAAACAATAACAATAAAACGTTTATTCATTTATAGCTTCCTTTAGAATTCTAATAACTGTATCGCTAGAACTTCTATTAACATTTATACGAATCATCGTATCAATCAAAGTAGGATCTTTCTTTAAGAAAGTACCAGATACCTTATAAAACATAGGCGCAATTTCATATTTACTTTCAGCACCTACAGGGTTAGGCAAAGCACCTAACTCATTAGCTTTTTCTAATACCTTTTTAGCTATTGGCTCATTAAACTCTACAAGCAACACTTTAGATTGAGCGTTAGCAATAAAGGCATCCTTTATACCACTTACCTCGCCATTTTTAAGTCTATTTAAAGTCTTTTCTGTTTCTTTTGCGCTAATTGCTAGCATAACAGGTGCATAAGTTAAACCTCTTAGTACTTCCAGTGCTTCAAAGCCTTGAGTTTGACATCCTCCTGAATAATGCATCTTACGAATTAAATCAACATACTTTGCTTTTCCAACAACAACACCAATTCCTTCTGGTCCTTGTAACTTAAATGATGAAAAACAAGATAAATCAGCTCCACATTCGCAACCTATCTTATCTATCTTCATAACAGCATAGTTATCATCAACCACAATTGGAATATCTTTAGTTTCTTTTATAGTTTTAATAACTTCACCTAAATCATATCTATCTTCAATGGCTTGTCTTGTTGTTTGAACAATGCATGCCTGTATATCTTGTTTTAAAGCTTCTTTTAACTTAGTTAAATCATTAAAATCAACCTTTAACACATTTAAGCCAAACATCTCAATACTAGTTAAAGTGGTTGAATAAATAGGTGCATCATGAACAAGTATAGTATCATTTGGCTTACATACAGCCGACAAGGCATATCTAATAGCACCAGTACCAGAACCTCTTACTAATATGGCTTTTTCTTGATCAAAAAAATCCGCAATAACTTTTTCTGCCTTAGAAGTAGTTACAGGCTCATTACCAGGCTGATGAACACCTAAATCACCTCTAGTTAAACTCTCACTACCCTTAAAATGTTTAGTAATGCAATCAACTAGTTTAAATTGTTTTTGATAAGCTTGTTCAATGCTTATGCTTTCTAAAGGATATGTTTTCATAACTCCTCCTACACTTGGTAGCCCTCATTAAAATAGCTACTATAATCTAAAAAATATCTTTCTATTAATTCATCTTTTACAATTGGAATATAATCAACAAGTTTTAATAACTTAGCAATCTTTTCAGGCTTACTTTCACATATTAGTAGTGTTGACATACCCAAACCCTTTAAAGGTAAGCACAAAGCTGTAGCACCTGCAATATTACAAATCCTTGCGTAGCCCTTATTGGCTTTTTCTTGTATCTTTTTGGTATTTTCATCAAAATGTCCAAATAAACTATCACCAAAACCCTCTATATCAACAGGACCTTCTGTTTTTATTAAAACATCACACTTTGATAAAACATCTTGAATAAAAGGTAATAATTCACTTCTTGAAGTATGATCATCTAATAAATCAATTACCTTAGAATTAATATTTTCATATTGTTTATCAGAATAAACAATTCCATAATCATTTCCTTTTTCAATACCAATAGAACACTTTATAGCTTTATATAAGATATCTACATCTCTTACCATAAAACCAATAGAACTAGGAAAACACTTTCCTTCGGTATTTGGCTTAAGTTTTATTTCTCTATCTTTTTCTATTAGTGGCGAAATAAAGCCAATAATATTAACAGCCATCGCTGGAGCTAAAACTGAACCGCCACCATCATTGCCAATACCTAAATCATTAATACCCGCAAAAACATTGATGGCTGTACCAGAACTTGAACCAGACATATATCTACCTGATATTGGATTATATAAATCAGTATCTACAGCTCTACCTGCAAGTGTTGATTTTTTATCAATAGTATGCAAAACAAAGCCATCTTTTTCTAGTTTATGCATCAAAGTATTAGGAATAGAACTGATATTTTTGATGCCAGTTAAATAACCATCTTTTTCAATTTCAAAACACCTAACAACTGACTTATAGGGATTTAAAATCGCAAGTTTATGTGCGCCTTCTCTATCTATAATCATAATCACCAATTCTTTTCTATTTTCTTGCCAAATGAATCGTATAAGCCAAGAATCTTTGGGCTATTTTTTTGAATGCCACTTACTACTGCAACATGACTTCTTGTAGTAAATACTTGAGTTCTAAAACACATTACACAAGTCTTGCCAACTTGATAGTTTTTATCAATCTCAAAATGATAATCAATAGAATCCATATCAGGGGCACTAACATGAGACACAGTTGCATCAGCTAGACAATCACCTACTAATATCTCTTGCATATGTCCTCTTCTATATGTTCCACCACCATAACAGTAAGACTTGTCCTTAAAGTTGTGGGAAATCTCTGAAACATAACAATAGCCTACTTTTTCTTTTTGAACAGTATCTTTATGAAGTGGTGTAGTACCAGTTAAACCATGTCCTGGTTCTGCACTTGTACCACCTAATTCGTGAATTAGTTTCATAGAAGCACTACAAGATGCACTTGGAATATTAATATTTAAATTATTTAGATTATGTCTCTTGCATATCTCTATGCCTCTATTTAAAGCATTTATATTCTCAGTTTTACATATTTGCTTTTTACTTGAATCATATAAAAGACCTGGGAATATAGTTAAACCACCAATTGATACATTACTTAATTTATTAATTTCACTAATTAATTCATCTAGATAGTTAGTATTAAATCCAGCTATTTGGCCAGAATACAATTGAGCATCATCATCAGTTAAACGAATTAAAAGCTTTTGATTAATATTTAACTTCTTACATACATCATTTATTTCTTTTATCTTATCTAAAGAATAAACAGTAACATAATCTACATTACTACTTAGTATTTTATTTAAAGCACTAGTAGGAATTTGTTCAAGATGACCAACATTACAAATATGAATATCATTATCAATCATGCATAGTGCTTCTTTATAATCAACACATACTGCACCTTTAAAACCAATATCCATTAAAGCTTTACCAACAAGAGGATTTCTACCAATTTGCTTAAGCATAAAATATAAGTCAATATTATATTTATCAGCCTCCTCCTTTATATACTTGCCATTTGAAATAATGGTATCTAAATCCAAAACATAGGTATCAGGTAAGATATCACCATCTCTTGCAAGTTTAAAGGAACAATCTATTAAAGCTGGATTATTTTTAATCAACGAAGATAAAAACATTCTTACCTCCAATCATTATCAACAATCCTAGAAGGATTTTCTACTAACAATTTATGTAAATCAGTATCATTAATACCATATTCCTTAAGTAAAGGAACTACGATATTCATAACTGATAAATAGCCATTTTGATTATAAGAAGTAAAATAAGTTCTCCTTGAAACATCATTTGATAAAACGATATGATCACCATATCCTTTTTCAATTAATTTCATAATATTTGAAGCACGTATTTCATCTTTTACATAAGCACTCTTACCACATGTATCAAAACCAATATTGATACCTCTTTGAAGTAAAGAAATGTGGTAATTAGTATCATCAATTAAATCTTGGTGTCCAATAATTACTTTATCTGGATTAACACCTTCTTTAAGCAAAGTATCAATTGTTTCCATTGCGGTAAACTTTCCAGTATGTGTACTTATTGCGCTTCCTGTTTTAACACTAGCAATACCAGCAGCTTCTAGTATTTTCTTTTCATTTCCTATAAAAGAAGTCTTATTAGAGGCAATTTCACCAATTAAACCAGCCTTAATACCAGTATTATCTATGCCCTCGGTTAAATCCTTAATATAGATACAAGCGATTTCCTCTTTAGACATATCATTTAATTTATCAGGATGATATTCACTTAAATAAAAACCCGTTGAACAAACAATATTTAAACCTGTTATGTCACTTATTTCTTTTAACTTAAGTGGATCTCTTCCCATGTCATTGGTAGTAACTTCAAAGGCACTTTCTACACCAAGTTCCATCATCTTTTTAATTTCAGGAACCACTTCATCAACTGTTTCAATCTTAGATACACCATCTTTTCTAACTCTATCTAAATCCACAATAAAGTGCTCATGGGCCATGGTTATACCTAATTTATCTTTTAATATATCTCCATTTACTGTTCTTATCATAAAGCATCTCCCGACAAATAAAGGCACTAAATAGTGCCTTTATCTTAAATTATTCTGGTTTACCTTCACTTTTATCAATCAAGGCTTCAACTAGAGCAGGCACTACTTGTTCTGTATGTGTCTTAACATAGCCAAATGCAACGTGATTTCCTCCATATATCATATGACGAATCTTTTTTGCATCTGGGCAACTTCCTTGTCTTGATACAACAAGACAATTACTATAGCCAAGCACCATGATGGCTGTTGCTAGAGAGCCACCGCCACCAGTCATGCACGAACCTAGATAAAAGTCTGCTTCTTTGTTTTTAACTTTTCTTGCCGCAATCATATCTGAATCAGTAAGTGTTTCTACCTTACCAGCAAACTTTGCGTCAATAATTTGTTTTGTTTCTGTAGCAGTTAAACCACAACATTCAATTTTAATCATGCATGTACTCCTTTAATTAATTATTAGGCAGCTAATACAACTAAGCCTAATACAATAACTATATTATATAAGATACCAACAGCAACCGCACCGATTGGGCCAACAGCTGTCTTTGGAATTCTTTGACCCGTGATTTCGTTTAATACATAGAAACCACCAACAATCATGATACCTACAGCACCCCAGATTTGATTACCTGCTAAGAATGAACCAGCAGTTAAAGCAAGAGTTAAGCAGCTCATCATACCATTTCTGATGTGATCGCCTGATTTTGAAAGTTCTGGGAACTTAGATAATAATTTGCCAAGTAAGCCTAGTAATTGAATTTCTACAAATTCAGCAACGAAACCAAAGATTGGAGCTAACCACCATGTTGGAGCCATAGCACCAAATAACATTACACTTGTTAAACCTACTGCTTGGTATACACCTGTAGCAAGTGAAGTTGAAACGATAAGTGGAATAAAGGCAACGATTACACCAATCATAGCCAAATAGAATACTGACATATCATTTGCTTCGATTGCACTAGCCATAACATATGGTTGATATGCTTGTGCTAAGATTTTGATAGCTAAAGCATTTAATGCACCTTGAATGCATAGATATACCCAATTTGATTTAATTCTTTCAGCATTCTTAGTGAATAAGTTTTCTTCAGATTCAGTAGTATCAATCTTTTCTGAATTCTTAGAAGCCTTAACAGCGAATACTACAAGGCAAATCATACCAACTAACATTGCGAAAGTATAAGGATATAAACTTACGCTAACTGAACCAATAGTAACTTTGCCAACAATTGTGCAGAAAATATACATAATTGCTTCTAGTACGCCTGTGATAATACCTTTTTTAGCCCCAAATTGACCAGAGATGGCAACAGCTGGATACATACAGAAAACAGGTAATGCAGGTGTTGTGATTTGTGTTAAATCGCTTAAGAAGTTATAAGGTAAAGCACTGAATGCTGCATTAATAGCAGTTGTACCATAAGCACATAATGCACCATATGCACCACCTAGAACTAAAGCTACCCATTTGTTTGGAGACCAAGCACCAATACAGTCAGTTGCAATTAAAGTTAAATGAACTGCAATTAGTCCAGTACCTAGCCATTGGCTAAAGCCAGCTAGAACCCAACCAATTCCCATACCTGTAACAACAACTGCAAACTCAGCACGTGTCATTCTTCCTTCTAATAATTCTGGATAAACAGGTCTAGCACCATCATTAAAGTTTGAAATTCCTTTGTGTGACAACAAAGATGCCCATGCACAAACTAGAATTAGAACGATGGCTCTAAATGTAAGTGAAAATTCAAATTCCATATATATTGTCCTCCTTAATAATTTTTAATATGGATCAACTAGCGTGCCATTCGCCAGTTTTTGATAAATTTGCGATTAGATTATTTAGATGCAACAAAACATAATTTTTTTCAACATCATTTAAAGGATTGTTTGTAACTTCAATAATCTTATCTAATATCTTTAAAGAATCATTATAAGAATCAAGTGCCTTTATCTCATCTAACATATCATTTGATAAATCATCTAATTCTTCTTTAGTAGCATTTCTTGAATAAGCGGCAGCTAAATGAGCAATAAATGTAGCAGCATTTTCTTCACTAAGTTCAACACCATATTCATCTTTAAAAAGTTTTACTACTGCTTCAATGTCTTTGACATCGTTTTCAGTTATCATGCCACCTTCAAGATACATATCTAGTCTCTCTTTAAAGTCCATAATTATTTCCCCTTTTTAATATATTCTTCATATTGCAATCCAAAAATAAGATTACATAACCACAAGCATAATCTATCAGCTACAAAAGCCAATGAAATAGAGATACTTATAAGAATAATAAGAATAGCATAATTACCTTTATCAAATTGATTCATGCCAAATATCAACATTAGTCCTATAAGTAGCACTACAAAATATCTAACAATCTTTAATCTTTTATATGTAGCCAAATTATAAGTCATCTTCTTTTTACAATGAGGACATACCAAGACTGCGCTCATACTTTTGAAATTTAAGGGTATCTTTGTACCACACTTGTAACAACTTATTTCTTTTTGCATATTCAACATTCAGTATTTTGGATATTCATATTATAATACTAGCAAATAATAATTACAATTAAAATTAATCTAATAACTTGGTTCTATTTTTCCATCTAGCACTTGCTTTTGAATACTTAAGACTGCTGCAGGATCAATTATCTTCTGAAGTAAACCACCATTACCAACACTCTTAACAACAAGCACAGCTGTAGTATTATCTAAATTTTCATTTTTGATTGGTACATAATTAATATTTAAATGTCTATCATTAACCTCATCAAGGTTCATAATAGTAGCATCAATATCACCTTTAATAACATGTTCAATAATATGTGAATACTCAAGTTCTACATATTTAACTTTTTTGTTTTTACATTCTTGTTTAATTAAAGCCATTTGATCAATAGAAGTTCTATCTACGCCAATGCTCATGCCATCTTTTATTTCTTTATCATTTTTATTATGAAACATAATAGCGTGATTTGAAGTATATGAATAAGGACCAAAGTCTAATAATATTCTTATATCATCGTGATCTTTAATATATTGGCTTGCAGCCAACTTAGAAGTTATCGCAAAATCATATCTTTCATATACAACCATAGAAATTCTATTTTTACTTCCACGCATATATGAAAGATTAACAGGAATATCATAGCCATTTTCCATAGAACTAATTAATCCTGAAGCTAAACCTTCGTAACGTTTTGTATAAGGAAGAGGCATTGCCCCAACTAAATATTTAATACCTAAAATTTCTAAAAGTTTTTTATAGTCCTTCTCTACTAAATATGAACCCATATGACCTTTAGAAACAATTTTTACCGCTTTAATTTCTGTAAGTGTTTTTAATCCATGATGTACAGTTCCGTTTGCTAAAGATGTCTTATTTGATAACTCTAGTACTGTAGGAATTTTTTCACCAACTGGTACACTTAGAAGTATTTGAGCTACTTGAACAGCAGCTATACCATTTTTACTTAATAATAATTCTTGCATATTCGTTTGACATAATTGTATCTTAATTAGCATATTTTTTAACAGGAATCTTCACATAAACTTCGCATAAAATGGATGAGAAGATAATAAAAGTCAC
>CAVCTP010000046.1:0-8798 GCA_963605145.1 Tannerellaceae bacterium | reverse complement strand
CATATTTTATCATTATGCAAATAAACTAGTAGATAAGACTATGCTAAAATATTTATGAAATAAAAATAGATAGAAAAATTAAGTTATATGTATTTAGAAAAAGATTTTTGCATTAGCGTACCTTATAAAAATGTAAATGCTACTCCTATAGAAACATTAGATACTATTAAGGAATGTGGCTTTAATAATGTTTTCTTAAAGTGGTACGACGATGATTGGCCTATTTCTCAATTTCAACAAGCGGAATATTGTAAAAAGATTGGTTTAAATATAACATTTGCCCATCTAGGTTATCAAAATGTATCTTATATTTGGTCGCCTGATAAAATATATGATTCATTCGTTGAAAGATATTGCAAAGATTTAGATGATTTAAAAAAATATAATATAAATCTTGCTGTTATGCATACATCTGGTAGAAAACAATTGTTTACTATTAATGAAATAGGTTTAAATAGATTCAAAGCAATAGTTGAACACGCTAATAAATTAGGTATAACAATAGCTTTTGAGAATACTTCATTTAAAGATGATTTGGAGTATTTATTAGATAATTTAAAAGAATATGATAATGTTGGATTATGCTTTGATAGTGGCCATTATCATGTATATTTTAAAGATGATTTTGATTTAATTAAATATAAAGATAGAATCAAATGCATTCATTTACATGATAATGATGGCTTAACAGATCAGCATATCATTCCTTTTGATGGAAATATTAATTGGAATAGTATTATGAAACAATTAAAAGATTCTAATTATAGCGGTCCACTTACATTAGAAGTTCTATATTCCGATTTATATAGTAATAAAATAACATTGAAAGAATTCTATACAAAAGCATATGAAGCAATTAAAAAATTAATGCAATATTAATTTAAATTGTTAAGGAGGCCAAATTAATGAAAAAAGTAATATTTGTTTCACATTGTATTTTAAATACAGCATCTAAGGTTGTTTTATATAATCAAGAAGAAATTGATGCTGAAGAAAATTTAAGAATTAAGTTTTTAAATAAAGCTATTTCTAATGGTATACAAATAATACAATTACCTTGCCCTGAATTTACACTATATGGTGCTAAACGTTGGGGACATGTATCTAATCAATTTGATAATACTTTCTTTAGAAAACATTGTCGTAAAATAATAGAACCTATTATTGATCAATTAAAAGAATATTTAGAAAATGAAGATTTTTTTGAAGTACTGGGTATTATTGGAGTTGATGGTTCCCCTTCTTGTGGTGTTGATTATACATGTATTGGAAATTGGTATGGCTCTTTTGAAGGAAGAACTAATCTACAAGATGCTTTGAATACTTGTAAATTAGTAAAGTCTCCTGGCATATTTATGGATGAATTAAAAAAGATGTTAGATGAAAATAATCTAACTGATAGAGTTAAAGTTACATCATTATTTGCCCCAGAAGAAAATAAGTGCTTAGATATAATTCACTAAGCACTTTTAATATATTTATTTCTTATTTTTTGATTGAGAAACTTGATATAAATCATCAAATATATTTTTTAATTGTTTCTCATTTAAATCTTTAACACCAGAGGCATTAGCATGACCTCCACCGCCATATTTCATAGCGACTTTGTTTATGATATATCCCCTTCTTGATCTTAATGATAATTCATATAAACCATTATCATTCATAGCAGCAACACACCAAACATATAATTCTTTAATACAGCCTATTTCTTCAATATATGTTTTACATTCTTGGCAATTTACATTAATTTCTTCTAAATCATTTTTATCTAATTTTATATAGCCAAAGTTATCATGAATTTTTAAATAAGTTCTAAATTTTGTTCTTTTATTGAATTCAACTAGTGACTTATTCATATTAAATTCAACAATATTAGCGATATCTAAATTGCCATGTTTGGCAATTTTACTAGCTATTTCTAAGGTTTTTTCATTTACATTAGTAGTTCTGAAATTTAATGTATCAGTTACTATGCCACTATATAAATATTTACATACTGTTTTAGATATAACGTAATCTTTAAATGTATTAGAGAATAGAATATTGGCTAATACTTCGCATGCTGCACTAGCGGAAGTATCAACATATGATAAATCAGCATATTCATCACCAAAAGGATGATGATCTATTTTTATTTTATATTTGCCATTAAGGGCTCTTTTATCATCAATTCTTTCAGTTGTAGAGACATCTAAAATAATACAAAGAGATTCTGATATAAATTTATCAGAAACATTATGTCTTTTACTTACCAAATCATAATCTTCATAGCCACCTAAACGTATTTTTTTATCTTTAAAATTATCTTTAAGAAAATAATATAAAGCTAAATTGGAATACATACAATCACCATCGGGATGGATATGTTTAAAAATTACAATTTGATCATATTCTTTAATTTTATTTAAAAACTTTTTATACATTATAAACCTAAAATTCTAACAGTATCCTTTACGATTGCTAATTCTTCATTTGTTGGAACAACAAATACTTTAACCTTTGAATCAGGTAAAGATAATTCAGCTTGAGAATGTGTCTTAGCATTTAATTCGTAATCAATGCTTAAGCCTAAGAATTCTTCTAGTTTCTTACAAATCATTTCTCTAACAAGTGTTGCATGTTCACCTAGACCTGCAGTAAATGTTAATACATCAACATGACCTAATTGGGCAACATAGCCACCAACAACATTAACTACACGATTTACGTATAAATCATAAGTTAATTGAGCACGTTTATTACCCTTCTTAATTTCTGCTTCAACATCTCTAGAATCAGATGAAATGCCAGAAACACCAGCCATACCAGATTTCTTATTTAGATATGTTTCCATTTCAGAAGGAGTACAATTTAATTTCTTTTCCATGAAATAAACAACAGTTGGATCAATATCACCACATCTTGTGCCCATCATAATACCACCTAATGGAGATAGACCCATTGATGTATTAATACATTTGCCACCTTTAATAGCAGTAATAGAAGCACCAGAACCTAAATGTAATGTAATTATGTTTAAATCTTTGATATCTTTACCCATAATTTCTGCTGTCTTATAAGCAACATATTTATGAGATGTACCATGAGCACCATATTTTCTTACTTTATAATCTTCATACCATTCATAAGGTACTGGGAATAAATAAGAATCAGGTTCCATAGTTTGATGGAATGCTGTATCAAATACAAATACATGTTCAATTTGAGGTAAAGCTTTCTTAAATGCTTCATAACATGTTAAATGAGCTGCATTATGTAAAGGTGCGATATCTATTAATTCTTTAACCTTAGCAACTACATCATCATCAACTTTAACAGAATCTGAGAAGTAAGGACCACCTTGAACAATTCTATGTCCTGCTGCTTCAATTTCATTTAAATCTTTAACAATACCATATTCAACTAAAGCCTTTAATAATAAATCAACAGCAACTTGATGATTTGGAATTTCTACTTCTTTAGTAATTTTTTCACCATTTACATTAATTCCAAAAATACCCATTGGTAAACCAATTCTTTCTAGATTTCCACTAGTTAATACCTTTTCAGAAGGCATATCGAATAATTGGAACTTTAATGATGAACTACCTGAATTTACAGCCATGATTTTTGACATAATTTATATCCCCCTATTTAATTTCTTCAAGTCTTTCGATATATTTATTTACTTGTGCGTTATTTTCCTTTCGCATATCTTCAAGTATTATCTCAAATTTTCTATTCTTTTCAACCAACTTTAATGCTTTTTCATAATTTTCTAATTGATTTATACTTCTTTTAATTAAATCCTGAACAGCAGACTTAGATATTTCATAATTTTCAGCAATTTCATTCATACTTAAATCTTCATTATAATAATCATCTAATATCTCTTTTTGATGATTAGTTAATAAATCACTATAAAAATCTAGATATAAACTAATTTCAAAACGATCACTTAGCATGCTTTAATTCTCCAATTATGCTGTAAAGATAAGTTTGCAAATCAAATTCACTAATCTCTTCAATCTGTTCACCAAAAGTAATATATCTTACAGGAATTCCTGTAACATTTTTTATCGCAATTATTATTCCACCCTTAGATGTACCATCTAATTTTGTAAGAATAATACCATTTAAATTTGTTATTTCTTTAAATAATTCAGCTTGTGATAAACCATTTTGGCCTGTATTAGAATCAAGTACTAGCCAAGTATTATGTGGCGCACCTTCAATCTCTTTAGAAACAACTCGAGACATCTTTTCTAGTTCTGCCATTAAATTAATTTTATTTTGAAGTCTACCAGCAGTATCACAAATTAAAATATCTATATTATTTTCCTTTGCGAATCTGCAGCCATCTACTAATACCGAACTAGGATCTTGATTATCTTTACCAGAAACACAATGTATATTTAAACGATTAGCCCATTCAATTAATTGTTCTCTAGCTCCTGCTCTAAAAGTATCAGCAGCAACAAAAGCAACTTTCTTATTTTCCTTTAAATATTTATTAGCTAGTTTAGCACAAGTTGATGTTTTACCAGAACCATTTACACCTACCATCAATATAACTGTAGGACCATTATCGTTAAATACAATATCTGATTCATCTTCTTGATTATAAATTTGTTTTAAAACATCTACTAAAATATTCATTAAATCTTTCGCAAATAAATAACGATAATTTTGGCATTCTTTATAGAATTTATCACATATTAAATCAGCTGTTTTATAACCAATATCAGCCTCAATTAAAGTAATCATTAATTGTTCAATGAAATCTTCTTTATTTTTAGATTTATTTTCTGTAATAAATTTTAATTTTTTACCCAAAGCATCATTAGTTTTAGAAAAGCCACTAAGATACATACTTTGGTCAGCTTTATTTTCTTTATTTTTAAAACTATCAAAAAGACCCATTATTTATTACCTACAGTATCAACAGTATCAGTACCATATTTATTTAAAGCATCAACTAATTTAACTCTTAATAATTGTGATACACCTCTTTGTTGCATAGTTACACCATATAGATCATCACATTTTTCCATTGTTCCAGGTCTATGAGTAATGATTACAAATTGTGATTTATCAACGAAATCTTTACAGAAATTAGCGAATCTTTCAACATTAGCAATATCCAAAGCTGATTCAATTTCATCAAAGACAATTAAAGGTTCTTTAGATACTTTTAATATTGCGAATAATACTGATATAGCAATCAAAGATTTTTCACCACCAGAGAATAATCTAATTGATTTAACAGCTTTTCCTGGAGGTTGAACATCAACATCAATTCCTGAATTTAAAACGTCATCAGGAGTATCTAATATTAATTGAGCCTTACCACCACCAAATAATTTCTTAAAAGTATTTGGTAATTCTTCATTAATAGCATTAAATGTTTCAATAAATTGCTTTTTCATTATTTCATCCATCTCATCAATAGCGGATAAAATCTTATCTCTAGAAGCAATTAAATCATCATAATTCTTCTTTAAGAATTCATATCTTTCATTAATTTCATTGAATTCTTCTGGAGCTGCCATATTGATATTACCTAGATTTGCGATTTCTCTTCTTAAATCAATTACCTCTTGTTTAGCATCATCATTAATATCTTCAGCATAATGTTCAGATGCATATTCATAGGTCATTTGATATTCACTGGCAAGTCTACTTAAATCATGTTCAAGTTTAGTATCTAATATAGCTTTATTGGTATTAGCTTGCGAAACATTAGATTTAGTCTCATCTAATTGTCTTCTAATTTGTCTAATTTGGGCATCTTTACGATCAATTTCCGCAGAAAGCTTCATTCTTTCATCTTTTCTAATCTTTAATGAAGTTGATAATTCATCTCTTTTAGCGTAAAGATTTGCTAGTTCAGCAATTAAAGAATCAGTAATAGATTCACCATCATTAGGAATTATCATCTCATAATCAGCCTTAAGTTTTTCATATTTAGCTCTTTTAGCATCTACAATTGGTTCAAGTTGTGCCATAGCAATACGTTTTTCGGTAATTTGCGATTCTAATCCTTGTTTTATATTTACTAATTTAGAATATTCTTTTAATGCTAAATCTTTATCTGCTTTATAAGAAACAATATCACTTTGTAATCTATTTAATTCTGCTTGAGCAGTAATCATTGATATTTCATTTTTAACTTTACCACCAGTAATAGAACCACCCTTATGTACAGTTTCACCTTCTAAAGTAACAATTTTATAATTATAGTTAATTAAAGCTGCTAAGTTATTAGCATTCTCCAAATTATCAACAACAATAATATTGCCTAATAATGATTCTTTAACTAATTCATATTCTTCATCACAATCACAGAAATCTTCACCAGTTCCTAAATATCCTTTAGTATTATTACAAATAACTTCATCTTCATATTTTAAATGATGTTCTTTTAAGACTGTTAAAGGAATAAAAGTAGCACGACCTGATTTATTTTTCTTTAAGAAATCAATAGCTTTTCTAGCAGCTTCTTCATCTTTAGAAACAATATGATAAATAGTTGCAGCTAAAGCTGTTGCAATTGCTTCTTCATAACCTTCGTGAGGTTTTAAAACTTGTCCAACAACACCCATAATGCCATAGAAAGAGTTCTGATGAGACATTATAGATTTAACACCTTGTTGATTTAAAGAACTAAATGGGTTATCTACAACATTTTTTAATACTTCAATTCTATTTTCTATTCTAGTTAAAACATTAGTAGCTTCATCTTTTTTAAGAGATGCTTCACTTAAACTATTAGAACAATCTTCTAATGATTGATTTAATAAATCTATTTCCGATTTAACTTTACTTAATCTCTGTTTTCTATCTTCATACTCGAATTTAGCTTCTTGAATTAAATTTTCAGTTTCCTTAATCTTTTCCTTAGATGAACCCATTTCAATAGCATATTTACGCTTTTCATCTATTTCGGTCTTTCTTTTTTCAAGAGCACCTATTTCTTTGATAGTGTTAACTAAATTGTCTTGAACAGCATTAATTTCCTTATCAAATTCTTTTAATCTTTGTCTAGATTCTAATGAATTATTTTCATGAACTTGAATAGTAGTTTCATACATTGATGAAGAAGTTTGTAAATCAAATAAAGATTTTTCTAAATCATTCTTTTGATCATTTAATTGATTAATTTCATTAACTAAAACAGCAACTTCAATTTGTTCAAGTCTAGCCTTCTTTTCACGATATATTTCAGCCTTTTTAGCTTGACGCTTTAAAGGCGATACTTGTCTTTCTAGTTCTGATAAGATATCAAAAGTTCTATCAAGATTATCTTTTGTTCTTTGTAATTTATTTAAAGATTCAATCTTTCTTTTCTTATACTTAGCAACACCAGCAGCATCTTCAAATATTTCTCTTCTATCATAGGCCTTTGCTTCCGCAAAATTAATAACTTGTCCTTGAGAAATCATAGATAAAGAGTTCTTGCCAAGACCAGTATCCATAACTAAGTCCATAATATCTTTATATCTAACTATTTTTTTATTAATTAGATATTCTGTTTCTGAATCTTCTCCTACATTATAGATTCTTCTTGTTAATTGAACCTCATCTTGATCAGAATTTAATATACGATTTGTATTATCAAAAACTAATGTTACTTCAGCTAAATCTAAAGCCTTTCTTGTTTCAGTTCCCGCAAAGATAACATCAGTCATCTTATCACCACGCATAGATTTTGCGGATTGTTCACCTAAAACCCATCTAATGGCATCAGAAATATTAGACTTGCCACAACCATTTGGTCCAACAATTCCTGTCATTGGATTTTCAAAATTTATAACTGTTTTATCCGCAAAGGACTTAAATCCCTGCATTTCAATACGTTTTAAAAACATAATTAATTTCCTTACTCAACTATAATATTATAGCATTATTCATATATCTTCATAGGCAATTACTTAATAATGAACAATTGCTTATTATTATCTTTATACTTACATTCAACTATTTCAGTAATATCTTTATTTCTAATTATTGAATATTTAAAATTATGGTCTTTTATATAATATTTCTTCTTATTATCTATATAAGAATCAAAAGGATTTGCTTTTATATACATTAATATCCTATTTCCGCTTTCTAATATATATGGCTTAATATCGATATTATTTCTTTGTTTATAAGCATCTTTTAAATCTTCTATATCATTGTCTTTTAATTCACTAGATAAAATAATTTCTTTAAATCCAAGTTTCTTAAAGAATTCATATGTATAAGAATTAGAACAATTTAAACTATAATAAGCAATCTTATTTTGATAGTCTTTTAAGATGCCACCAAATTCATAAATTATATTAATATCTGATTCGGTATAAATAGAATTAGGATTAACCACTTTACTCAATTCATTTAAATCAATTGAAAATGATTCTAATGATTCATTATATATAGGTTCTTTATAATTAAATTCATTATCAATTCTAGTTCTTCTAAAACTATTAAGTCTAAATTTATTATATTCAACAATCGTATCTCTTCTTATTTGATTTAATTGTTTGATTGTTAGAAAAGCATTATTACTTTCTAAATTTAATTTATTTAAATAATACTCGGTATCGTTTAATTTAGAAAATGATTTTAAAACTGTATCATAATCAATTGGGGCATTAATTGCTTTTTGAGCACAAATATTACTTTGATATATAAAATCATTTATTTTTACTTCTACATTTGAATCAGCATATATTTTTATATTTATATCAATTGGTAATTTTAGATCTTTAGTATTTTTAATATCTTCTTCTAATTTATAATCTAATGTTTTATAAACTTTGCCTTTT
>CAVCTP010000045.1:0-8996 GCA_963605145.1 Tannerellaceae bacterium | reverse complement strand
AAATATATAAATGATGCTTTTAGTGCTAAATAAGTAACAAAATAAGGTTTTTAATAGAAAATATGACTTATAAATGTTAGAATTAATAAGGTTTACGAAGGAGATATTATGTCAGAAATTAAAAAAATAGAAAATGCAAAAGTAGAATTAAAGTGCACAATTGAAGGAGATTCTTATAAAGCAGCACAAGATAAGGCTTTTAAGAAGATTGCTGCTAAGGTAGAAGTTAAAGGTTTTAGAAAAGGTGCTGCACCTAAACATTTAGTAGAAAAATATATTAACCATTATGAAGTATTATTAGAAGCTGCTGAAAGTTTAGCACAAGCTACATTAGATGAAGCTATTAAGGAACATGATGTTCATCTAATTGATAGACCTCAATTAAAGGTTGATGAAATTAATGATGATAAATGTGTTCTAACATTTGAATGTGCTGTATTACCTGATGTTACATTAGGCGATTATAAGGCTTTAAAATATGAAAAAGAAGAAGTTAAAGTAGAAGATAAAGATGTTGATGACGAAATCGCTAATTTACTAGATCGTAAAGCTGATTTGGAATTAAAAGAAGATGGCGAAGTTGAAGATGGTGATACTGCTGTTATTGACTTTGAAGGTTTCGTAGATGGTGTAGCATTTGAAGGTGGAAAAGGCGAGAACTATGATTTAGTTATCGGTTCTAATACTTTCATTCCTGGTTTTGAACCACAACTAATTGGTATGAAATCAGAAGAAACAAAGGATATTAATGTAACATTCCCTCAAGATTATCAAGCAGAAAATCTAAAGGGCAAGGATGCTGTATTTAAAGTTACAGTTCATGAAATTAAGAAGAAGGTATTACCTTTATTAGATGATGAATTTGTTAAGGAACAAAAGATTGAAAATGTTAATACAGTTGATGAATTAAAGGCTTATACAAAGGATAATCTATTAAAGAGAAAAGAAAATGATGCTACTTATAAAGCTGATGAAGATTTGATGAATAAGTTAACAGAAATAGTTACTGTTGAAATTCCTGAAGTAATGATTAATGAAGAAGAAGAATCAATGCTTAGAGAATATGATCAAAGATTAATGCAACAAGGTTTAAATCTAGATCAATTCTTGAAATTCACAAATCAAAGCAAAGATGCTTTAAAAGAACAATTTAAGGAAGATGCTATTAAGCGTATAAAGATTAATCTTGGATTAAGTGAGATCGCTAAGATTGAAAATATTGAAGTAAGCGATGATGACATTAAGGCTGAATATGATAAGATGGCTGATATGTACAAGATGGATGTTGAAGATATTAAGAAATACATCCCTGAAGAATCTTTAAAAGATGATTTAAAGATTAATAAAACTTTAGAATCACTTAAAAAATAATTAAAGACGCTTTGCGTCTTTTATTCAATAGGAGGTATTTAGATGAGTAGTGAATTATATTATCCTCTATTATGTACTCGTGGTGCTGTTGTATTCCCAATGCAGGATTTGGCAGTAGAAGTTGGCAGACAAGCAAGTATTGATGCTGTTGAATATGCTCAAAATAATAATTTAAATATTGTTATTGTTTCTCAAAAAGATTTAACAATCGATAATCCTACAGTAGATGATTTATATGATTTTGGTACTATATGTCGAATTAAATCTTGTAGACAAAGAGATGATCATTTAAAAGTTATCTTTTCAGGTATTTGTAGATGTAAGATAACTAAACACTTTACAAATGAAAATACAAATTTTGTTGAAGTAGATGAAGTTAAAGATATAATTGAAAATCCTGAAACAATAGAAGATTTAGCTAAAAAAGCCATTGCGGAGTTTAATTTGATTGCTCAAAAATATGGTAGACCTGGTTTTCCTATTAAACAATTAAGTTCTTTTGATGGTCAATTAGCTTCTATTCTTGCGGATACTTTTGCCCAAATTTACCTACAAAGTGTAGATGAAAAACAAACTTTCTTGGAAGAAGATAATGTTAATAAACGTGTTCAAATGATGTTGGACCGTATTGAAAAAGAAAGAAATATGGATATTATCGAACAAGAAATTAATGAGAAAGTTAAAGATAATATCGAAGAAGGACAAAGAGATTACTATTTAAGAGAAAAATTAAAGGCTATCAAATCAGAATTAGATGATGGTGGTAGTGATATTGATGATTTAAAGGAAAAATTAGAGAATAATCCTTATCCAGAAAATGTAAAACAAAAGGCTAGAGAAGAATTTAAAAGATATGATCTTTTACCTCAAGCAGCCGGAGAATCAGGCGTTATCCGCTCTTATTTGGAATGGCTATTAAATGTACCATGGTATCAAAAATCAGTTGATAATGAGGATTTAGATAAGGCTAGTCAAATTTTAGATGAAGACCACTATGGTCTAGAAAAAGTTAAAGAAAGAATTCTAGAATATCTGGCAGTTAAGCAGATGACTCAATCCTTAAAATCACCAATTATTTGTTTAGTTGGTCCTCCGGGCGTTGGTAAAACCTCTTTAGCTAAATCAGTTGCTAGAGCACTTGACCGTAAATTCATCAAGATATCCTTAGGTGGTGTTAGAGATGAAGCTGAAATCAGAGGCCATAGAAGAACATATTTAGGCGCCTTACCTGGAAGAATTATCCAAGGTATGAAGCGTGCTGGAACTATAAATCCCGTATTCTTAATCGATGAAATTGACAAGATGGCATCGGATTATAAGGGAGATCCAGCTAGTGCAATGCTTGAAGTACTAGATCCAGAACAAAATTCGCAATTCTCTGATCATTATCTAGAAGAACCATATGATTTATCAGATGTTCTATTCATTTGTACCGCAAATTATCGTGATAATATCCCTGCAGCTTTATTAGATAGACTTGAAATAATTGAATTATCTAGTTATACCGAAGTAGAAAAGATGATGATTTGTAAGAATCATTTAATTAAGAAACAAACTCAATTAAATGGTTTAAAAGCAAGTCAATTTAAATTAAGTGATGATATGATTCTTTATCTAATTAGACATTACACTAGAGAAGCTGGTGTTAGACAATTAGAAAGAGTTGTTGGTTCATTATGTAGAAAATCTGTTCTTGCTATCTTAAAAGAAAAGAAAAAGTCTATAACTATAACCAAGAAATTAATTAATCAATGGTTAGGCCATGAGATATTTGAATATGGCACAAAAGAGAAAAAAGATGAAGTAGGTGTAGTTACAGGTCTGGCTTATACATCATTTGGTGGTGATATCTTACAAATAGAAGTTAATTACTTTGAAGGTAAGGGTAAACTTGAAGTTACTGGCCAATTAGGTGATGTAATGAAAGAATCAACAATGATTGCCTTAGACTATATTAAAGCCAATGCTAAGAAATATAATATTCCTATTGAATTCTTTGATAAACATGATATTCATATCCATGTACCAGAAGGTGCTGTACCAAAAGATGGTCCTTCAGCTGGCGTAACAATTACTACGGCATTAATATCTGCTTTAACTAATAGATCATGTAAGAAAGATATTGCGATGACTGGTGAAGTAACATTAAGAGGTAATGTCTTACCAATTGGTGGTTTAAAAGAAAAATCCCTAGCAGCCCATAGAAGTGGTATTAAGACTATATTTATTCCAAAAGCAAATATCAAAGATTTAGATGATATTCCTGAAACTGTAAGAAATGATATTAAATTTATACCAGTTGAAAAGGTTGATCAAATTATCAATGAGGCTTTGAATTAATGATTAGTTTTATTCAATCAGCTAAATATATTAAAGATTTTCCTGAAACAAAAAAGGAAGTAGTATTTGTAGGCAGAAGCAATGCTGGCAAATCTAGTTTATTAAATGCTTTATATAAAAAAGATTTAGCCTTTGTAGGTAAAAATCCAGGCAAAACAAAATTAATAAATTTCTTTAATATAGATGATAAATATACTGCAGTTGATGTACCAGGTTATGGCTTTGCGAATAGATCAAAGAATGAACAAATTGAATTTGGTAAGATGATGGATGATTATTTTAATAAAAGAGACCAAATCAAATTAGTTGTATGTATCTTTGATTCGAGAATTGGTCAAACTGAGGATGATAGTAATATGATTGAATATTTAGACAATAATAAACATAAGTATATTATTGTATACAATAAGATAGATAAATTAAATCAATCAGAATTACATAAAGTTAAGCAATATAAATATGATTTTTTAATTAGTTGTATAAAGAATAAAGGAATTAAAGAACTTAGAGATTATATTGATAGTTATATTTGCGAAATATAACAAATATATGTTATATTTTAGAAGACGTTGATTAGAAGAAAGTAACTTAATTGGGAAAATAGAGATATAGTGTTTGGTGGAAACTATACTGGATTAAGTGAAAATGTTGTCTAGGAGTTTACATAGTACGTTTGCTCGCGTTAAGAGTTAAAGTTATAAGTTAAGGTGGTACCGCGTATTAACGCCCTTTAGTACCACCTTTTATTTTTAGGAGGAAAATATGTTAGCTGACAAATATGAGCCAAAGAAAGTTGAAGAAGGTAAGTATCAAAATTGGCTAGACCATCATTATTTTGAATGTGGCGATTTAAGTAAAAAACCTTATTGTATCGTTATACCGCCACCAAATGTAACAGGTAAATTACATTTAGGACATGCTATGGATAATACCTTACAAGATTTGCTTGCTAGGTATAATCGTCTAAAAGGCAAAGATGTATTGTGGGTTCCAGGCATGGACCATGCCGGTATCGCTACGCAAGCTAAGGTTGATGAAAGATTAAAGAAGCAAGGTATTTCTCGTTATGATATAGGTAGAGAAAAGTTTTTAGAGAAAGCTTGGGAATGGAAAAAGGAATATTCTGACTTTATACGTTCTCAATGGGCAGTAATGGGTAATTCTACCGATTATCGCAAGGAAAGATTTACTTTAGATGAAGGTCTATCAAAAGCTGTTGCTAAGGTATTTGTTACATATTACAAAGAAGGTTTAATCTATCAAGGTAAAAGAGTTATAAATTGGGATCCTCAAGCTAAAACTGCCTTAAGTAATATTGAAGTAATACATAAAGATGTAGAAGGCTATATGTATTATTTAAAATATCATGTAGTAGATAGTGATGAAACATTTGAGGTTGCGACAACTAGACCTGAAACAATGTTTGGTGATGTTTGTATTGTAGTTAACCCTAATGATGAAAAGGTTAATCATTTAATTGGTAAGAAGGCTATTAATCCTGCTAATGGTGATGTTTTACCTATTATTGGTGATGAATATATCGAAATAGGTTTTGGTACAGGTATCATGAAATGTACTCCAGCACATGATCCTAACGACTATCAAATTGCTTTAAGACACAATCTAGATATGCCTATTTGTATGAATGATGATGGTACTATGAATGAATTATGTCATGAATTTAATGGCTTAGATAGATTTGAATGTAGAGAAAAACTTCTTGAGAAATTTAAGAAAGATGGTTCATTCATTAAAGCTGAAAAGATTGTTCATAGTGTTGGCCATTCTGAAAGAACTGGTGTAATGGTTGAACCATATCTATCAAAACAATGGTTTGTTAAGATGAAACCATTAGCTGATGATGTATTAAAAGCACAAGAAAATGAAGAAACGAAGATTAATTTCTATCCTAAACGTTTTGAAAAGACTTTTAAACAATGGCTAGAAAATATTGAAGATTGGTGTATATCTCGTCAATTATGGTGGGGCCATAGAATTCCTGTTTGGTATCATAAGCAAACAGGTGAGATATATTGCGAAGTAGAACCACCTAAAGATATTGAAAATTATGTTCAAGATGAAGATGTATTGGATACTTGGTTCTCTAGTGCCTTATGGCCTTTCTCAGTTCTTGGCTGGCCTGAAGAAACAGAAGATTTAAAGCGTTACTTCCCAACATCTTGTATGGTAACCGGATATGATATTATCTTCTTCTGGGTTGCTAGAATGGCCTTTAGCGCAAGACATTTTATGCATGATGTTCCTTTTAAAGATTGTCTAATCCATGGCTTAATTAGAGATGAAAAGGGTAGAAAGATGTCTAAATCATTAGGAAATGGTATTGATCCTATAGATCTAGTTAATCAATATGGCTGTGATGCTTTAAGATTATTCTTATCTACTAACTCTACACCTGGTTTGGATATGAACTATTCAACTGAAAAGATGGAAGCAGGTTGGAACTTTATCAATAAATTATGGAATGCATCTAGATATGTATTAATGAATTGTAATGGTGTATATCCTCATAATTTAGATACAGTTAATTCAGATATAAATAATTGGATTATCAATAAATTAAATATTTGTATTACTAATACAACAAATAATCTAGATAAATATGAATTTGGTATTGCAGGAAATGAAATAATGTCCTTTGTTTGGAATGATTTCTGTTCAATGTATATTGAATTCTGTAAGTCTGCTTTAAATTCTGATGATATTAAAGTAAAAGAAGAAACATTAAATACTTTAATTTATGTATTAGAATCAATCTTAAAATTATTACATCCATTTATTCCATTTGTTACGGAAGAGATTTATCAAGAAATCAATGGTAAAGATAAATCAATCGTAATTGAAAAATGGCCAGAAGTAAGAGCTTGTGACAGCAAAAAAGCAGAAGATATTGATAAGATTATTGAAATCATTAAACAAAGTAGAGAAATAAGAACAGAGAATAATATTAAACCTTCTCAAGAATTACATGTTCTTATTGAAGGCTTTGATATCAATGATTCCTTAAATTCTATTCTTTATAAGATGGCTAAATTATTAATTATTGATAAATGTGAAAAGGAAACTATTGTTAGACCTACAACATTTGGTAAGATTAGTTTCATTATGGATGAAATTGTTGATAAGAAAGCCGAACTTGAAAAGATTAATAAGGAATTAATAAGATTACAATCAGAAATTGATCGTTGTAATAATATGCTTAGTAATGAAAAATTTATTTCTAAGGCTCCTGCTTCAAAAGTAGAAGAAGAGAGAAATAAATTAAGTAATTATCAAAATTCTTATAATATCTTATTAGAAAAGAAGAAAGAATTTGAATAAATATAGTAATAATTAAGAAAATTATTCTATAATATATTTACAAACTTAAATGAGACGAGGTTAAATTATTGTTGTTTATAGAGAGATTGTGGAAGGTGGAAACAATCAACAGATAATTTAATTACTACTCATTAGTTTCACCTTAATAGGATGACGTAACTCGCGTTAAGAGTAGAGAGAAAAGATAAGGTGGTACCGCGCTTATTTGCGCCCTTTGTACCACTTTTTATTTTGAGGAGGGTAATTATGATAAATGTTAAAGAAGACAAAGAATTAAGTATCTTAAATCATTCCTGTGCGCATTTAATGGCTCAAGCTGTTAAGCACTTATATCCCCAAGCAAAGTTTTGGGTTGGTCCAGTAGTAGAAGAAGGTTTCTATTATGATATCGATTTAGGTGATCAAGTTATTAATGAAGATGATATAGCTAAAATCGAAAAAGAAATGAAGAAGATTGCTAAAGATGGCAAAAAAATCATTAGAAAAGAGATATCAAGACAAGAGGCTCTTGAACTATTTAAAGATGATGAATATAAGATCGATTTAATCAATAATATGCCAGATGATGCAATTATATCAACTTATACGCAAGGTGATTTTACAGACTTATGTCGTGGTCCTCATGTTGATAGTGTTAAAGAATTAAAGAACTTTAAATTATTAAAACATTCTGGTGCTTATTTTAAAGGTGACTCTAATAATAAGATGCTTCAAAGAATATATGGTATATGTTTCCCAACTGCTGAACAATTAGAAGAACATTTAAGACAAATTGAAGAAGCTAAGAAAAGAGACCATCGTAAATTAGGTAAAGAATTAGGCTTATTCATGCTTTCTGATTATGGACCAGGTTTACCATTCTGGCTACCTAATGGTTATACTTTAAGAAGAACATTAGAAGATTTCTGGCTAAAATTACATGCTGATAGAGGCTATTTAACAATTGATACACCAATTTTCTTAAATAGACAATTATGGGAAACATCAGGTCACTGGGATCATTATAAAGATGATATGTATACCTTTGAAGTAGAAGATGGTACATATGCAATTAAACCAATGAACTGTCCAGGAGCAATCTTAGTTTATAATAATGCTTTACATTCATATAAAGAATTACCATTAAGATATTCTGAATTAGGACATGTTCATAGATATGAAGCATCTGGTGCTTTAAATGGTTTATTTAGAGTTAGAGGCTTTACACAAGATGATGCTCATATATTATTAATGGAATCACAAATTGGTGACGAAGTTGCTAGAATCCTAGAATTATATGATTATATTTATTCTATTTTTGGTTTAAATTATTCTATAGAATTATCAACTAGACCAGAAAGTTTCATTGGTGAAGTTGCAGTTTGGGATGAAGCAGAAAAAGCTTTACAAGAAGCGTGTCTAGCAACAGGTAGAAGTTTCAAGATAAATCCAGGTGATGGTGCCTTCTATGGTCCAAAACTTGATTTCAAGTTACAAGATTCATTAGGTAGAATTTGGCAATGTGGAACTGTGCAATTAGATATGCAATTACCAGGAAGATTCAATTGTACTTATATTGCTGAAGATGGTTCAAAGAAAACTCCAGTTATGATTCATAGAGCTTGCTTTGGTTCACTTGAAAGATTTATTGGTATCATTACTGAAAACTATGGTGGTTTATTCCCATTATGGTTAGCACCTAGACAAGTTGTCATTATTCCTGTAAATTCTGAAATTCATAAAGAATATGCATACAAGGTAAGAGACTTATTAAAACAAAATAATATCAAAGCTGAAGTAGATGATAGAAATGAAAAACTAGGCTATCGTATGCGTCAAGCTCAAATTGACAAAATACCAGTTACCTTAGTTGTAGGTGATAATGAAATGGCTAATAATACTGTAAATGTAAGAAGACATAGTAAAGAAGGCCAAGTTTCTATGTCGCTTGATGAATTAGTTTCTTC
>CAVCTP010000044.1:0-9228 GCA_963605145.1 Tannerellaceae bacterium | reverse complement strand
ATTAAATCTAACAAATATTAGAATTAGCTAAGAATGCTTTAATTCTTTGATTGTTATTATTCTCAAAGAATTTATCTGGTGAACAATTCTCAAGTACTCTTCCCTCATCAATAAAGATTATGCGATTTGCTACTTCTTTAGCGAATTTCATTTCATGAGTAACTATAAGCATAGTTCTATTATCATGAGTTAATGATTTAATAACATTCAATACTTCTTTAACCATCTCGGGATCTAAGGCTGATGTAGGTTCATCAAATAGTAAAATATCAGGATTTAATGATAACGCTCTAGCAATCGCAACTCTTTGTTTTTGACCACCTGATAAACTATCACTATTAGCATTTATAAAGTTTGCCATACCAACCTTTTCTAGATTCTTAATGGCAATTTCTTCAGCTTGTCTTTTATCCATCTTTAAAGTTTTTCTTAAAGCAATAGTACAATTATCTAAAACATTTAAATTTTTAAATAAGTTAAATTGTTGAAATACCATTGCAACACTTCTACGATATTCATTAATATTATCTATATCATCAATAGATTTATCACCGACATATATTTCACCAGCATCCTTTTGTTCTAAGAGGTTAATCATTCTAAGGCATGTTGATTTGCCACAACCTGATGAACCTAATAAACAAACAATTTCACCTTTTTCAATTTCAAAGTTAATACCTTGTAATACTTTTAAATCACCAAAGGATTTATATACATCTTTAAATATTATTTCCTTATTCATGTTTTTCACCTCTTGCAAGTTTTAAATTCGCAAAATTAGTAGCCGATTGTGGCAAAGATGTTTTAGAATGCGATATTTTATTTTCAATAATATTTAATATTATAGAAGCAATACCTGTTAGTAATAAATAAATCATTGCGGTTATAAAATATGTTTCAACTAAACGATAGTTACTACCGGCAATTGATTTTGTCTCAAACATTAATTCTGTAACACTTAATACCATTAATACAGAACTATCTTTAATATTTACGATTAATTCATTACCAATTGAAGCAAAGGCATTATATATTGCTTGAGGAAATATGATATATAACATTGTTTGAATATTTGATAGACCACAAGACCTAGCAGCTTCGGTTTGTCCTTTATCAATAGAATTAATACCAGATCTAATTATCTCTGCCATATAAGCACCAGTATTAACAGATAAGACTACTAAAGCAGCAATAATTGGTGTCCAATTTAATATCTTTCTTAAAGAATAATAAAAGAATAAGGCTTGAATCATCATTGGTGTTCCTCTAAATACATCAATATAGATTCTACCTATACCATCTAATATTTTCTTAATTCTTTTTTTATAATTTTTAGCATTAAAATCTAATTTAATTGCCCTAATACCACCTACAAATAATCCAATTATAAAACCAAATAAGGTTCCTAGTATTGATAAAAATAATGTAGTTCTAATACCAAGCAAGATAGATAAATAATTAGTCTTGATGATATTTAAACATAAATTAAGAAATTCCATATTTATTCACCTGTTGGCTGATCATTAATAGCTTCTTGCATTATTGAATTTCTTTCTTCTTCACTAATCTTGCTTAAAGCATCTTCTACTTGATTTAATAATTCATCATTATCCTTTGCTATTGCAATTGATACAGAAGTCTCAGCATCAAAGCCTTTATCAGAATCAAATGTAACATAACATAAATCATCATTAGCCTCTGTTATTGCCATAGCAACAGGTAGTTCTGCTGTTAAAGCATCAACCTCACCATTTTGTAAAGCAACAACCATACGAGGATATGATTCCATTGGTGTCATATGTTGTACACCTTCAATTTGATCAATACAAGTATCATAAATAGTATTTAATTGGCCTAATACTTTATAACCACTTAATTGTTGTATATCATCAATATTTGCCAATTCTGAATCCTTATCAACAATAATAACCATCTTAGATTCATAATATGGTGAAGTAAAGTTAACGGCTTGTCTTCTTTCTTCAGTATCAGTCATACCAGCAATTACAGCATCAATATCACCATTATTTAAGGCAACAATTAAAGAATCCCAATCATATTTTTTAACTACTAATTGTTTACCTAAACTATCGGCAATCTTCATCGCAATTCTTACATCATAGCCATCAGCATAATCTACTTCATTAATGGCAATGCCACTTGAAGAATCATTGCTTGTCCAGTTAAATGGGGCATAATCACATTCCATACCAACAACAAAAGTATTACTATCATCTTCTTTTTCACTAGAACAAGATGCAAGTAATAATAAAACAGATAATAAAATTAAAATCTTTTTCATAAATACCTCTTTCTATAAAAAATCGCATGCTATTACACATACGATTTGGGTATTCATGTAATAGCGCCTCTTCGAACGAAGGAGTACTATAGATATTCTCTATAATCCCATATTAGTAATATGCCTATTACTAATATTCGGCGATGGTTACCTTTCGTTAAGTTCATCGTGTGCCCACTCCCTTAACTACTCTTTTGCATCGCTACCTCTATATTTGATTTTTTACAAAACTATTTAAGCACAATGTTAAATAAAATACAATATTAAATTACCTTGCCAGGATTCAAGATATTATTTGGATCAAATACCTTCTTAATACCTCTCATTAATTCAACTTGTTTAGGGCCTATTTGTAACTCTAGATATTGTTTCTTGGCATAACCTATACCATGTTCGCCAGATACCATACCAGAAAATTCTCTTGCCTTGGCATATAATAAATCAAATGCTTTAGTTAAAGTCTCTTGCCATGTCTTTTCATCTTTTCCATCCCTACAAATATAAATATGTAGATTGCCATCTCCCGCATGGCCAAAGGAAGGAATACGAACATTCAACTGTTTAGCAACTTCATGAGTATATTTAATATATTCAGCAACCTTAGATTTAGGCACTACAACATCACATTCATCTATTAAATCAGTTGATGCTTTTATAGCCTCTAAGAAAGCACCTCTTGCTGACCAGACAGATTTCTTTCTTTCATCTGTATCAACAAAATAACCATCAACTGCCCCTAATGAAATACATAAATTGGCAATATTACTATAATCTTGTTCAATGGCTCCCTTATTATAACCATCAAAGGTTAATAAGATATAAGCTTCATAATTGGTATCAGGGAACTTCTTACCTAAGAAATCTTCTGCAGACATAATAGTATCTAATGACATATATTCAATAGCTGTTAAATTAGCCTTTGCCTTAATAATTTCCGGAACTGCTTCAATTGCCTTTTCCATACTCTTAAATGGTAATAACATCGAAACTGATTCACTTGGTAAAGGTACTAGTTTTAATATAGCCTCTGTTACAACACATAATGTACCTTCAGAACCAACAATTAAATCTTTTAAAGAATAACCACTTGAGCTTTTAACAACCTTACCACCAATATGTTCAATAGAACCATCAGGTAAAACAATAGTTAGACCTCTAACATAATCTCTAGTTACGCCATATTTAACTGCCCTCATACCACCGGCATTGGTATTGATATTGCCACCGATGGTTGCGGATTTTTCTCCGGGGTCAGGCGGATACATAAAGCCATGTTCTTCAGCATAAGATTGTAGTTGCATCAATAAAACACCAGGTTCTACTGTTACTGTTAAATTTGCTTCATCTAGTTCTAAGATATGATTCATTAGTTTCGTACAAACCATGATGCCACCTTCTAAAGCAACAGACCCTGCAACTAGACCTGTACCAGAACCTCTAACAACCACAGCAATTAGATTATCATTGGCATATTTCAAAATCTCAGAAACTTCTTCAGTAGATATAACATTAATTAATACATCAGGCATTTTTTCAATACTGCCTAATTCATCATGTCCATAATCTTTAGAGATTTCTTCACCAACAAATATTCTTTCCTTAGGTATAAAGGATTTTAGATATTCTATATCTACATTTTCAACTTTCTTATACATTGCAATTCTCCCTAATCATCTTAATTAATTCTGGAACTATCTTATATAAATCACCTACTATACCATAGTTACAAACATCAAATATTTGTGCATTCTTATCAGAATTAATCGCAATTATACAATCACTAGATTTCATACCAGAAACAAATTGAATAGTGCCTGATATACCAATAGTAATAATTAATTTTGGTTTAACAGTTTTACCACTTAAACCTATTTGGTGTTTCGCATCAAAAAATCCTGCTTCTACTAGTGGTCTAGAACAAGCAACATTGGCATTTAATAAATTAGCTAACTCTTCTATCATCTTTAAATCTTCTTTTTGTTTTAAGCCATTACCAACTGCCACAATAACTTCTGATTCACTAATATCTAATTCTTTAGGTCTACTAGTTATATTTAATATTTCAACACTAGATTTTAACCATTCATCTTTAACATTAACATTGACAATTTCACCCTTTACACCCTCTTTTTCCGGTGCATCAAATATCTTATATCTAACCGTAGCAAATTGTGGTCTTCTATTAGTATTGATTATTTGGGCCATGATATTGCCACCAAAGGCTGGTCTAATTTGTACTAAATCGGTATTCTCTTTCATCTCTAATTTTGTACAATCAGCAGTTAAACCAGTATGGAATCTTGCCGCAACTCTTGGCGCTAAGGCTCTACCAATATTTGTTGCCCCAACTAATATTGAACTAGGTTTATTTGTTTCAATAAAGTTTGAGAAACAATTGCTATATCTTTCCATATCAAAGTCTTTTAATAATTCATTATCATAAACAAAGACCTTATCAACACCATATTCTAATAAATCTTTAGCATTCTCTTCACAATTACTGCCAATTAATAAAACATATACTGGATGATTGATGATGCTTGCTAGTTTCTTGGCCTCACCAATTAACTCATAAGTAACCTTATGAATTTGGCCTTCATCATTATCAGCATATACGCATATTCCCTTATATTCATCCTTATTAATAGTTTCAACCTTATCTTCAACAAAAGTTACTACACCTTTTGGACCTTTGTTGACACACATCTTACATAATTTACATCCCGCATTAATATCTAACTTACCATTTTCATAGCTAATTGCCTTAAATGGACATAAATCAACTAAAGTTCTAGCATTTTCCTCATTAACTAAATTTTGATTAATTATTAAACCCATAAGACCTCCTTAAATAAACTTTTGTGCCTTTAGTATTTCAAAGGTCTTCTTGGCTAAATCGCCATCCATAAATATTTGTTTATCACTTTTCTTTTCCGGTTCAAATATTTTTTCAACTTGGGTTGCTGAACCCTTTAAACCATAATGTGATTCATCTTGATCTTCAACATCTTTAAAAGTGATAATCTTAATCAATTCATCACAGTTGCCATATTCTTTCTTTCTAATAAAAGAAGGAAGTCTAGGTGTATTGATATCAGCATCTGTGCACAACAAACATGGCATCTTAATTCTGGCAGTGATTAATTTATGATCTTGATTGGCAATATATCTAATACAGTCACCATCTAAATGTGCTTCCTTAATATTGGCATTATGAGGAATATTTAAGTGTTCCGCTAACTCACTACCAACTTGCGCGGTATCGCCATCGGTAGTTTGTTTACCACATAAGATTAAATCGTAATCGCCTATGGCCTTAATACCAGCACATAGGGTATAAGAAGTCGCAAGTACATCAGCACCACCAAATTTCCTATCAGTGATTAAAACACCACCATCGGCTCCCATATAGATAGCTTCTTGAATAACTTGCTTTGCCGCAGGTGGTCCCATTGTTATAACTTTTAAAGTACCACCATTTTCTTTAATTAAATTTAAGCCTAGTTCCAAAGCATTCAAATCATAAGGATTCATCTTAGAAGCAACACCATCCCTAATCAATGTACCCGTAACAGGGTCAACATTGACATGATTTGTCCCAGGAACTTGTTTAATGCATACAATTATGTTCATAACTTTTCCCTTCTAATACATATTATTAGTTGAAATTCTTTTAACATCTTTATTATCCCATATATTTAGCTTGCGAAAATAATTAATTATTTCACAAATCAAAGTAATATAAAATATAATTAACTCAAGGAGAACAAAGATGTGGACTAAAGAAAAAATACATAATACAGTAGTAGCCCAAAGAAAATATTTTAAAAGTGGTGAAACTCTTGATCCTAATTTTAGGATTGAACAATTAAAGAAATTAAAAAATGCTTTATTAGAAAATGAAGCAGAAATATTAGAGGCTCTTCATAAAGATTTAGGTAGAAGTGATGCTGAAGGATATCTATGTGATATTGGTTCAACTATCTTAGAGATAAATGAATATATTAAAGGTATAAAAAAATGGACTAGACCAGAAATACATTTTTCTGGGTTAATGTGTTTCCCATCAATTTATACAAAAGTATATAAATTACCATATGGTGTAACATTAATTATTAGTCCTTTTAATTTCCCCTTCTTATTATCGTTTGGTGTATTAGCCGCTTCGATTGCTGCTGGTAATACTGCCATTATTAAAGCTAGTTCTAAATCTAAATATTCTACGGCTTGTATGGCAAAGATTATTAAAAAGATCTATAGTCCAAAATATGTAACTTTAATTGATGGAGGACACGATATTGCCGACTATTGTCTAGAAGAAAGATTTGATAAGATCTTCTATACTGGCTCACCTAATGTGGGTAAACACGTTATGGAAATGGCTAGTAAGAACCTAACTCCTGTTGCCTTAGAACTAGGTGGGGAAAATGGTAACTGGGCAATTATTAGAAAAGATGCTGATTTAAAAGATGCTGCTAGAAAGATAGCCTTCTTTAAAGCTTGTAATGCTGGCCAAATATGTATAAATATTAATCAAATTGCTGTTGAAGAAAGTATTGCCAAAGACTTTATCAAAGAACTTAAAAAAGCCTTTGAAAAGCAACTTGGAGATGACCCTACAGAAAATGAAGAATACGCCAAATTGATTAACGAATCCGCATATGATAAGTGTGATAAGAAAGCACAAGAATATAAAGATAGAATTGTCTATGGTGGTTATGGCAATAAGAAAACATTAAAATATTGTCCTACTATCATCTATCCTGTTAAGTCTAATGAAGATATCGTAAATCATGAATTATTTTGTCCACTATTACCAATAGTTCCATATAAGGATGAAAAATTAAATAATTTATTAACTGAAATAGAAGATAGAGAACATGGTCTAGCCTTATATCTATTTACTAAAGATATTGCTTGGGCAGAAAATGTTATGTCAAGATTCCAATATGGTGGTGGTTGTATCAATGAAGTATGTCTACATATGATGGTTAAAGGTGTTCCATTTAATGGCACAGGCCATTCTGGTATGGGTGCATATCATGGCAAATGGGGCTTTGATGAATTCTCACATCCATCTACTGTCTTAAGAGGATATACAAAATGTAATTTACCATTAAGAGAACATCCATATAAAGGTAAATTAAATGAATATAAATTAAAACTATTAAAGTTATTTGAAAGGTAATTATGACTATTAAAACAAATTATGAAAATTACTATGCCTGTGATGGTTACTTCTGGGGAACAAAAGAAGCTGATTTATGTCATGAGTTAATTAAATTAGTACCACCTTCTAAAGATAAGAAAGTCTTAGATATTGGCTGTGGTGAAGGAAAAGATGCTGTCTATATGGCAAAACAAGGATATACCGTATATGCCTTTGATATAACCAAGAATGGTATTGAGAAAACTAAGAAAATGGCAAAAGAAGAAAATGTTGATATTAATGCTTTTATTGCCGATATCAATGATTTTGAGATAAATGAAAAGTTTGACATCATCTATTCCACAGGAACTATCCAATATTTAGATGATGACAAAATTGATTCCTTCTTTAAAAAAGTAAAAGATATGTCTAATATCAATGCCATTAATTGGTTTAATGTCTTTGTCGATAAACCTTTTATGGAATTACCTCCCGATTGGGATATTGGTGAAAAGATGTGGCCAACAGGTAAACTATTCACCTACTATCCTGATTGGAAGTTTGAAAGAATTGATGAAATAATATTTGATTGTAATTCATCAAATATTCCTCACAAACATTGTATGGATGTATTGGTTGCTAGAAAGATAGTTGAATAAAAATTTCTGAATCTAAATCAGAAATTTTTTATTTAATTAATACATCTTTTTATTCTTTAAATATTGAATAGTTGCAAGTGAAGCTATAATGGCAACTAAAATAACTAATAAGAATTGATGAGGTAAACCTTCTAGTGGTATACCACTGTCAATATTCATACCATAGGCATCAAAGATAATACTAGGTATCGCAATTACAATTGAAACAGATGCCAAAAACTTTTGAACAACATTCATATTATTAGAAATAATTGAAGAATAGGCATCCATTAAACCATTGATGACACCGTTATAAACATCAGCCATTTCTGATGCTTGTTTATTTTCAATTAAAACATCTTCTAATAAATCTTCATCTTCTTCATATTTTTTAATAAGTGATAACTTAGTAATCTTTTCAAGTACTGCCCCATTAGCTTTTAATGAAGTATTAAAATACAACAAAGATCTACCTAATTCCATCATTTCTAGTAATACAGAATTTTCAATTGATTTATGAAGAGCTTGTTCTAAGTCTTCTGATTGTTTATTAATTTGACGAAGATATTTTAAATACAACTTAGCATTTTCTAATAATATAGCTAAAGCAGTTCTTGTTTTAAAAGCAGTATCTATATTAGGCTTTCTTTTAGAAGAGAAATTTAATATAGATGTATTCTCTAAACAAACAGTAATTAAAACATCTTGGGCAATAATAATTCCCAAAGGTATTGTAACAAACCTATTTTTACCTTCTTTTTCTTCAATTGTTGGAATATCTACCAACAATATATCGTAATTATCTTCTTTATTAATACGTGATGCTTCTTCTTCATCTAGTGCTGCACGTAAATCATCTGGTTCTATTTGATATTTCTTTTCAATTTCCAGACATTCTTTTTCTGTTGGATGAATCATATTAATCCAACAACCCTTAATCGGTGAATCTATTTGTTTTAATTCACCTTTTTTGGTAATAAAATACTTTATCATTATCGATTTCCCCTTTCTTTTAAACATATAAAGATGTTCAAAAGAAAAGGCATCGTTATATGTTTAACTAATTAAATAAAATACAACTCGGATACGGACTTGCTTCCATAATTTCCTCCTTTACGCCTCTATTGTACTTGTATAAA
>CAVCTP010000043.1:0-9464 GCA_963605145.1 Tannerellaceae bacterium | reverse complement strand
TTGGTGGAGCTGGAGGGACTCGAACCCTCGTCCTAGAATAATCCCACATTTAAACGTCTACAGTTTAGTTTAAATTTTAATAAGACAATACAAGCGGCTTAAACTACCATGTATTGAATTGTCACTTTTCGGTTTTCGGTTGGTAAGAAAATAGACTAAACTTACTTCACCTAGTTCGTGTTTACGACTAACTTATACGAACCTTTAAGTTAGAAGCTGCCAAGCCAATCTTTAGGCTATAGTTTAGGCAAATGCTAATTCAGTGTTAGCGTTTAATTTGTTTTGATGGTTAGGCCATCACTCCACTGCAGTTTAAATCAAACTATACCAGTCGAAACCATATTCAACCCCAGGGATTACATATTATTATAGACCATAAAAATAGTCAAATATAGTCACTAGTGTTTAGTCTTCTTTTCTAACATTTCATGCATTAATATCATCAATATTAATAGAATGAATAAATATAATGGTAATAATTTAATAGAAATGTTATCAGCAATTAAGCCAAATAATGGTGACATCAAACATGAGCCAACATAAGCACTTGCCATTTGTACACCAATAATGGCTTGAGAGTTTTCTTCACCAAAATGTTCTGGCGTGGAATGAATAATACAAGGATATATAGGAGCACAACCTAAACCTATAAGTGAGAAGGCAATTAATGAAAATACTTTATTAAGTGGAAGAAGCATAATGATGACACCAATTAGAATAATACCTTGTCCCATACGTATCATTTGATTATCTTTTAATTTCATCGCAATAAAACCATTAATACCTCTACCAATTGTAATACCAATGCAGAATAGGCTTGCAAAAGATGCTGCTGTAGTGGCATCTACACCTTTTGCTAGGTTAAGATAACTACTAGCCCATAACATAGTTGTTTGTTCAATGGCACTATAACATAGGAAACAAACCATGATTTCCTTTGCCCCAGGAATCGCAAATATTTGTTTTAATGTAAGTGGCTTATCATTTGTAGAATCCTCAGATGATGAATTTTGTTTCTTCCATTTTGGTAAACTAAATACCAAAACTGCTGTAAGAATAATTTGTAATATTGAGATAACAAAATAGCCAGTATTCCATGAAGCACCTTTAGTTAAGACATAACCCATGATATATGGTCCAAGGGTTGCGCCTATGCCCCACATGCAATGTAGCCAGCTCATATGCTTGCTGGCATAATGAAGTGCTACATAATTATTTAAAGAAGCATCTACACTACCTGCACCTAATCCATAAGGAATAGCCCATAGACATAAAGAAACAAAACTATGACTAATAGAAAAGCCCCATAATGCTAAAGCAGTAATGCCAACGCTGGTTGCTGTTACCTTGCCAGTTCCAAATTTCTTTGTAAGACGATCACTTTGTAGACTTGAAATAATAGTTCCAAAGGAAATAATCATTGAAATAGCACCAGCATAAGATACCGGAACATTAAATTCTGGATACATATTTGGCCATGCTGCACCAAGTAAGGCATCAGGAAGCCCTAAACTTATAAATGAAAGATATATAATTCCCAATAAAAAACTCATAACTCTCTCCTAAATCACACACAAGTTATATTATATTAAATCTTCTTCATAAAAGATTGCAATTTATAGCTGCAATCTTTAAATATTTTTTGTTAGTTTAATAATCCAACCCTTGCCTACACCAATTCCATATACTTTGGCAAAAGAGTTTTGATTTATGGCAACTGCCATATGATTAGTTGAATTCATATAAACTAATGATTCATTAATACTAACATCGGCAAATGACTTGCAATAAGACATAATGCCACTATATACTTTTTTCTCATTATTATAGATTTCTACTAATAATCTATCACCAAATTCAAAACCACATTCTTTAAAAGCTTTATATGGTATAGATGTCCATAAAGAACCATATCTTACATCTAAAATATCAACTTGACCTTCAATACCATTTTCAATTTTGTAATAACCATATAAAGGTAAACTACAATAATCATCAACTTTAGGTCCTACTTCTTCAAAACTAATTATTCCAGCAGCAAGTTTGGCAGCTGTATAAGCATATACATCTCTACCATGGAAGGTATATGATTTTTCAGAATTCTTTAATCTATTTACTGCTTCATTTATTTCTCTTACTTCTTCAATACCAATAAACTTACCTACATGAGTTAAGGTACCATTATCAGGAGTAACAATATATTGACCAGTCTTTGTTTTTGCGACTACTGATTTTCTACTTGTTCCTACCCCAGGATCAACAATAGAAACAAATACTGTTCCTTCAGGCCAATAATTAATGGCTTGAAATAATCTATATGAAGCATCAAAGGTATTATATTGGGGAATATTATGGGTTAAATGTCTGATGTTTAAATCTTTACATACAGTAAAAGAGACACCTTCCATAGCACTAATAGCAGCATCATCTAAACCAAAATCTGATTGAAATACTAATAACTTATTCATACTCACCTCTTGAAGACTATTCTATAGTCACTACCATAACTTAAATTATAATCTTTACATAAACTACCAAGAACTTTCGCTAAAGCAATTTTATTTAATTCATTGTTATATATCATAATTGAATAATCTTCTGCCTTACAGAAAGAATCATAATAAGGTAATTTTAAATCATAAAGTAATTCATCCTTTTTATATATTAAGGTATGAATAACATCACCATGTTTAAAACCAAATTCATTAAACATATCTAAAGGTATATTAGTCCACATATTACCAAAATTAGGATCATTAATTTCAAATATTCCTTCAATACAATCGCCATTAATTCTTGCTTCTAATATTGGTAATCTTACTATTTCATCAACATTATATTTAGGACCAACTTCTTCATAAGTGATAATATTTGAAGCAAGCCTAGCAGCACAATAACCAAATAAATCTCTACCATGGAATATAGAAACATAATTATTATCAGCACGGTGTAAACGATTTATTTTTTCATCTATTACTCTTACCTCTTCAATACCAAAATATTTATCAATATGAGTTAAAGTACCATTATCAGGAGTAACAACATAATAACCATTCTTTGTTTTGGCTACACAAGCTTTTCTAGAAGTACCAACACCTGGATCTACTACCGAAACAAATATTGTACCTTTTGGCCAAAAATCCATATATTGATATAAACGATAAGATGCACTATAGATATCAAATTGAGGAATCTCATGAGTTGCAGTAATAATATCAATATCACTATCAACACTTTTAATTACCCCATAAGTAGATGCTACAGCACCTTCAGCATATGTCCAATCACTTTGAAAAACTAATAATTTCATACTTCCTCCTAGGCAAATGGGTTATAATACATCGATTTAACCACAAAGAAACGCATATATAAAGAGAATAATAATATTAATAAACTAATAAACATTGCAATATAATCAATCTTTGTCTTACTTCTATATGAATACCAAGTTCTCTTGTTATTCTTACCATATCCTCTAAGTTCCATAGCATTAGTAATAGATTCAACTCTATCTAATGTTGAAAATATTAAAGGAATAATTATTTTAGTTGTATTAACTACCCTATCCTTAAATTTTGCCTTCTTAGAATTATCTAAGCCTCTTGCTTGTTGAGCATTAGAAACATCATTGAAGTCCATTTGAACATCAGGGAAATAACGAAGTGTTAATGATAAAGCAGTACATGCCTTATATGGAACACCAATACCATTAAGGCTAGATGCAAATTCACTAGGATTAGTAGTTAAAAAGAAGATAAAACCTAAAGGTATAGCACTAAAATATTTTAATGTCTTTGTGCATTGATATAATAATTGTTCTTGCGTTATATCATATTTACCAAATAATTTTAATAATACAGTTCTAGTACCATATATCTTAGGTCCATAATCAGGAGAAATAATATAAGTTAATACAAAATTAATTAATAAAAAAGCAAAGACATACATTAACATTGGTCTTATTTGTTTAAAAGATATCTTGGCAACAAATAACATAATGAAAGAGAAAACAAGAATACCAATAATAATTCTTGGGTCATAGGTAAACATAACAGCACTTGTAATCAATAAGAAACAAATAAGTTTACTAGAACCCGACATCTTATGAATTATGGTATTTAATTGATTATAACTAAACAGTTTAATCTTCATTGCGCATACCTCTTTCAGTATTTATATAAGACAAGGTAACATCAATTGGATCTAAACCTACTTGTTCAGCTAGATAATATAATGATGTTTTCTTTAAATTAGCCTTATTCACAATAGCATCATCAACTAAAACTTTAGCACATGAGCCATCATATACCTTTTTACCATCTAGGATTACCACACATCTATTACAATACTCTAACATCAAATGCATATCATGAGTAATGATAATAATGGTATATCCCTTCTTATTTAAATCACTTAAGAAATCCATGATTTCTGTATAATGATGATAATCTTGACCAGCGGTAGGTTCATCTAATATTAAAATATCAGGTTTCATTACAATAATAGAAGCAATGGTAACTCTTTTCTTTTGACCATAACTTAAAGCACTAATAGGCCAATTTCTAAATTCATATAAACCACATATCTTCAATATTTCATCAACCCTATTTTTAATTTCCTCAGCATCAATATGCATATTAACTAAACCATAAGCAACTTCATCATAAATCATGGTATTGCATATCATCTGATTAGGATTTTGTAATACTAGGCCAATCTTTTGACCTCTTTCAAAGATAGTATCATCCTTTAAATCTCTATCATTTAATAATATTCTTCCAGAATCTAATTGAATAAAACCAGATAATAATTTAGAAATAGTAGATTTACCAGCACCATTTTTACCTACAATGGCTAACATTTCTCCCTTATTAACATTAAAAGAAACATCATCAACATTATTCTTTATACCATCATAACTAAAATTAAGATTCTCTAATTTTAAAGTTACATCATTATATTCCTTAGGTACTTGATGATTATTCTTAACCCAATTTCTTATCTTATTTTTATCATCATCATTTAATTTCAATGAATCAATATAACCAGGATGATCATCTTTATTTACCTTTACTCCAGCAAACTTAATAGCACTTAAATAAAGTGGCTCTCTAATGCCTGATTCAATTAATTTATTAGTAGAAAGTAATTCATCAGGGGAAGAATCATTAACTATCTTGCCATCATCAAATAAAATAATACGATCAATACTCTTATATAAAACATCTTCTAAACGATGTTCGATAATGATAATTGTAGCTGAAGTTCTTTTAGCAATTTCATCAATTAATTCAATAGTATTTTTACCAGTTGCCGGATCTAGATTTGCCAAAGGTTCATCAAATAATAATATCTTTACATCATCAACTAATACCCCAGCTAAAGATACTCTTTGTTTTTGACCACCCGATAATTCTCCTGGTGCTTTTTTTAATAAATCAACAATATCAATCTTTTCAGCGATATTATTAACTCTACTATGTAACTCATTATAAGTAACACAATCATTTTCCATTGCGAAAGCAATATCTTCGCCAACTGTTAAACCAACAAATTGACCATCAGTATCTTGTAAGACAGTACCAACTGTTTTAGATAATTCAGCAACTGACATCTCTTGAATGTTTTTACCATCAATAAGACATTCACCACTTATTTCACCTTCATATACAAAAGGAATTAAACCATTGATACAATTTCCTAATGTTGATTTACCACTACCTGATAAACCAGCAATCAAAATCTTCTCTCCTTGTTTAATTTTTAAATTAATATTTTTTAAAGTAGGATTCTTTTGAGAAAAGTATTTAAAACTAAAATTATTAAATTCGATAATGTTTTCCATACATAAAGATTATAGCAAAAATAAGCATACAAAAAGTCGGCTATTAACCGACTTATTTGAATTATTCTTTGTCTAGACTTCCCTTTGAAGTTCTTGTCTTAGAATAAGCGATTGACAAGATTGCACCAACGATAACGCTTGATAAAGCATTAACGATAAAGGCTGTAACACCTTGTAAGAATACTAAGTTCTTATCTTCACCATACATAACGATATCAAGAACTGGAGCAACTAATAACCAAGCAACTGCATGGCCGACAACATTCCAAATATAGAATGATAGACCAGGTTTTTCGCCAGCTTCAAGATTTGACTTGAAATAAGGAATACCAGCAAATGCACCAGCAACACCAGAAGCAATAATCCATGACCACCAGCATGATCCATATGATAAGAAATCATTTAAAGCATGACCAGCAAATGCTACTAGGCCACCACAGATAGGACCAAATAATGCGCCAAAGAATGTTGATACGCCATAAGCGAATTGGATGTTTGTATTAGCTACTGGTGAAGGTACCTTAACAAACATAAATAGTACTAGGAACAATGCAGCTCCAAGTCCAGTTGCAACAATTGTTTTTGTTGAAAATACTTTTTTATTCATTTTTCTCCCCTTTTCTATCCATAAATATTAAAACCCATCATATTTGATGGGTAAATGATTAAATAGACCCATCATTCAAGCATTAGCACCTTGCAGGCAGGTTGCTGAGGTTTCATTGAGCTTGCCTCTCCGCCTCTCTTTATGGACATAAATATATTAGCACTACAATTTTTTCGATACAAGTATTTTAAATATTTTTACGATGGTCTAATTTAATAGCCAACATATTACCAATATATTGGAATAATTGTACTAACACAACAATAATAACGACCGTAACAATCATAATATCAGTTTGATAACGATAGTAGCCATATCTAATTGCGATATCACCAAGTCCACCGCCACCAACGGTTCCAGCCATAGCACTATAGCCTAATATTGTTCCTAGACATATAGTTGCGCCATTGATTAATGAAGGTTTAGCCTCTACTAATAATACTTTAACTATTATTTGTAAAGTTGAAGCACCCATAGATTCAGCAGCTTCAATAACACCCTTATCAACTTCCTTTAAACTAGATTCAACCATTCTACCAATAAAAGGAATAGCACTAACTGTTAAAGGTACAATAGTTGCAACTGTACCATAAGGTTTACCAACAATTAATTTAGTTAAAGGAATAATTAATATTAATAAAATCAAAAATGGAATAGATCTACCAATATTAACAATAAAATCTAATATACGATATAAAACTTTATTTGGCTTAATACCATCTTTATCACTTATATATAAGCAAATACCAAGTGGCAAGCCAAACAAATAACCAAAAATAGTGGCAACAACAACCATCAATAGTGTTTCTAAAACACCAACTAATATCATATTTACAACTGTACTATTGCCCATAATCTTTAACCTCATCTACAACAATTGATTTGTTGGCATGCAAATAATCAATCATCTTATTTGCGAGAACATCATCATTTGGAAGTTGAATCATAATTTGTCCCTTAGCCTTACCATTAATATCATTAATATTAGATTCTAAAATATTAACAGCCGTCTTAAATTCTAATATCAAATTGGCAATAACAGGTTCAGATGTATTAGATTCTTCAAAAGCAATTCTTAGAATCCTGCCGCCTTCCATATTCTTAATCTGTTTATTAGAATTAAAAATCAATTTTCTAGCAGCATTAGTCTTAGGATGTCTAAATAACTCTTCAACAGTATTTTCTTCCATCAATCGACCATTTTCGAGTACTGCACAACGAGAACAAGTTTCCTGAATAACACTCATTTCATGAGTAATTAAAACAACAGTAATACCATAATTCTCATTTATATCTTTAATTAAATCCAATATTGATTTAGTAGTTTGAGGATCCAAAGCACTTGTAGCCTCATCACAAAGTAATATCTCAGGATTACTAGCTAATACTCTAGCAATTGCAACTCTTTGTTTTTGACCACCAGATAATTGCGAAGGATATGCCTTAGCCTTATCTTTTAAACCTACTATCTCTAGATAATGTAAAGCCTTCTCTTTAGCCTCGTTTTTATTAATTCCAGCAATTGCCATTGGGAAGCAAACATTATCTAAAACATTTTCTTGCATTAATAAGTTAAATGATTGGAATATCATACCAATCTTTCTTCTTTTTAAAGCGAGTTCCTTATTTGACAATTTAGCTAAATCTTCACCATCAATTTCAACAGTACCACTATTTGGTCTTTCCAAGAAATTTAAGCAACGGATTAATGTTGATTTACCAGCACCTGATAAACCAATAATACCAAATATCTCTCCCTTTTCTACTTCAAAGGAAACATCGTTTAATGCTTCAACGATGTTATCCTTTGTTTCATAAGTTTTATATAAGTGACTAACCTTAATCATAATTGTTAAAAGGTACTACAGCTCCCTCATATTTTGAATTGATGAAATCAGCAATTTCCTTAGACTCTAATACTTCTTTTAATGCTAATAGGCCTTCGTTATTAGCGTTATCTTCTTTTGTAGCTAATACATTTACATATGTTTGTGCAGCAGAAGAATCAGCCTTTTCATAAGCTAAAGCATCTTTAGAAACATTTAAACCAGCTGCTAAAGCATAGTTACCATTTAATACTACTAGAGCTGCAGAATCTTTAACTCTAGCAATTTGAGCTGCTTCCATTTCAACAATCTTGATATTCTTTTCATAAGAAACTACATCATTAACTGTAACAATACTTTCTGCTGAAGTATCACTTGGTAAAGTTATAAAACCAATATCTTGAAGTAATAATAATGCTCTTGTTTCATTTGTACCATCATTTGGAACAATGATTTCATTAACTACATCATCACTTAATTCTAAAGTATCAGAAGTACCTGGATAAATACCAAATGGTTCATAATGTACTTTTGCTACTACTACTTGATGAGTTCCTTTTTCTTCATTGTAATTATTTAAATAAGGAACATGCGCAAAATAGTTTGCATCAACATCATCAGATTCAACAACTTCAATTGGTTGAACATAATCTTCAAATTCTTCAATTTCTAAAGTCCAACCTTGTTCCTTTAAAATCTCAGCTGCCTTTTCCAATATTTCAGCATGAGGTGTTGGCGAACAAGCAACACTAATTGTCTTGTCATCTTCTTCTTGCTTTGAAGAACAACCAACTAAAACTAATAATACTAATACTGCTAACAACAACTTCTTCATCTTTCTTTCCTCCCTTTTTCTTGTATCCTAGATTTAAGGGAGGGAAAACATTCATTTAAACAAAAAAGACATCCCTAAGGACGTCTTTGAACGTGTTACCACCTTAATTCGCATATCGCTATGCCTCATCAGATACAATCATATCTTAGCACTATAACGGGTGCATACGTCTATCTCTAATATCGAGACAGCAGCTCCAAGACCATGTTCCTTTAAATATCAGTATTCCTTTTCACCAAGCAGGAACTCTCTACAACCTAAATCCAAAGTACTCTTCTTTTCTATGCTTTTCAATTATACTAAATCAAAATAATTAGAATGTCAAATTTGGCCACGTTGATTATCTATATA
>CAVCTP010000042.1:0-9974 GCA_963605145.1 Tannerellaceae bacterium | reverse complement strand
AAAGATATAAAAAGACGTATGCCAAATGCTAAGACAGTATTTATTGGACCATGTATTGCTAAAAAGGATGAAGCACAGCACTATGAAGGTATTGTGGATGCTGTTTTAACTTATGATGAATTAACTGCTTGGTTAAAAGCAGAAAATATTACTCTAGAACAAAAACTAGATAGTAATGATAATAGTAAGGCAAGATTCTTCCCAACTACGGGTGGTATTTTAAAGACTATGGCTTTAAATAACCCTAACTATACATATATGGCTATTGATGGAACAGAAAATTGTATTGCTGCTTTAAAGGAAATTGAAAGAGGCAATGTTCATAAATGTTTTATTGAAATGTCAGCATGTATTGGTAGTTGTATTGGTGGACCAGTTATGGAAAAATTCCATCGTTCACCAGTAAATGGTTATGCTGCAGTTTCTAAATATGCTGGTAAAAATGACTTTGTTGTAAATCAACCTACAAGGGATGAATTATATAAAGAATTTGCTGTTATTAAGCAAAGAAATGAAATGCCAAGTGAAGAGAAAATTAAAGAAACACTTTTACAAATGGGTAAGACTAAACCTAGTGATGAGTTAAATTGTGGTTCTTGTGGATATAATACGTGTCGCGAAAAGGCGATTGCAATCTTGCATGGCAAGGCTGAGATTTCTATGTGTCTACCTTTCTTAAAAGAAAAGGCTGAAAACTTCTCAGATACGATTGCTAGAAACTCACCAAATGGTTTAATTGTTTTAAATGAAAAACTAGAGGTTCAACAAGTTAATAGAGCAGCATTAAAGATACTTAACTTACGTCAACAGTCTGATATTTTAGGTGATCAAGTTGTTCGTATACTAGATCCTACAGATTTTGTGAATGTAATTTCTGGTGGTTCAGATATTCATAATAAACGTGAATATCTAGCAGAATATGAAAAATATGTTGAAAAGACAGTAGTTCATGATAAAAACTATAAACTTATTCTTTGCATTCTTAGTGATGTTACAGATGAGGAAATACAACGTAAGAAGAAGGAAGATATAAGTCATCAAACAGTTGAAATTGCTGATAAGGTAGTTGATAAGCAAATGCGTATTGTTCAAGAGATAGCATCTTTGCTTGGAGAGACTGCTGCTGAAACTAAAATCGCTTTGACAAAATTAAAGGAGTCAATTGGCGATGAATAATTTGTGTGCTGATATTGGTTATAAAAGCATAAATCACGATGGTGAACAACTTTGTGGTGACCACGTTGATATTGTTGAAGAAAATGAAAATTCAACAGTTATTGTATTAGCTGATGGTCTTGGTAGTGGTGTTAAGGCAAGTATTCTTTCAACTTTAACATCAAAGATTATTTCTACTATGCTTGCCCAAGGTATTAAACTTGAGGATTGTGTTGCAACAATTGCGGCAACACTTCCTATATGTTCTGTTAGAGGCGTAGCTTATTCTACTTTTACTATTATTCATTTAATTGAAAATGAAACGGTAGAGCTAATTCAATATGATAATCCTAATGTTATCTTTTTGCGTAATGGTGAGATATATGATTATCCAAAACAAGAGTTAACAATTTGTGAAAAGAATGTTTTAAAGTCTACTATTAAACTACAAGAAGGTGATGTATTAACCGCAATGAGTGATGGATGTCCTCATGCGGGAATTGGACTTGCTTTTAACTTTGGTTGGAAGTGGGAAGATATTGCGGAATTTATGAAGAGTATATCTATTGTAGGATATACCGCTAAAACGCTTGCCACCATGCTTGTGGATGAGTGTGATAAAGAATATGGTTATCATCCTGGCGATGATGCTACAGCATGTGTTGTAAAGATTCGTAAAAGGCAACCTATGAATATCTTGTTTGGTCCTCCTCGTAATAAGGATGATTGTAATCGTATGATGGCCTTATTCTTTTCTAAAGAAGGTAAGCATATAGTTTGTGGAGGTACTACTTCTTCAATTGCTGCAAAATATTTAGGCAAGCCTTTAAAGCCAAGTTTGACTTTTGAAAGAAGTGATGTACCACCAATTGCGGAAATTGAGGGTGTTGATTTAGTAACTGAGGGTGTAATTACTATAAATAAAGTTATAGAATATGCTAAGGATGCCCTAGGCAAAAATGAATTATATTCTGAATGGGGATTTAATCGTGATGGTGCTTCACTAATTTGCCGTATGTTGTTTGAAGAAGCAACCGATATAAATTTCTACGTGGGCCGTGCTGTAAACCCAGCGCATCAAAATCCTGATCTACCAATCAATTTTAATATTAAAATGAATTTGGTTGAACAACTCTCTTCTTGTTTAAAACAAATGGGTAAGCGTATAAAGGTCAGTTACTTTTAGAAAGGAAACAATATGCATAAGTTTGATACAAAAGTTCAGCATCTTAAATATAAGGTTCTTCGTGAAGTTGCCCGTCTAGCATGGAATGATGATTTAGTGGAGAATATGCTAAGTATTCCAAAGACGATAATACCAGGTAAGATTCCTACAATGCGTTGTTGTGTTTATAAGGAACGTGCAATTCTAGCAGAACGTGTTAAGATTGCCATGGGTGGTGATAAAAATAATCCAAATGTAATTGAAGTTATTGATATTGCTTGTGATGAATGTCCTATGGGTGGCTATGAAGTTACCAATGTTTGTAGAGGCTGTATTTCTCATCGTTGTTTTGAAGCATGTAAGTTTGAAGCAATATATTTTGATGAAAAGCATGTAGCTCATATTGATAAATCAAAATGTAAGGAATGTGGCTCTTGTGCTAGAGTATGTCCATATACTGCTATCATCAGTCGTAAAAGACCTTGTGAAAATGCTTGTAAGATTAATGCCATAAAGATGAATGAAGATAAGGCTGCTGCAATTGATAATGATAAATGTATTGCTTGTGGAGCTTGTGTATATCAATGTCCATTTGGCGCAATTACTGATAAATCATTTATTCTTGATGCAATTGACATAATTAAGAAGAGTAATAACAATCAAAATTATAAAGTTTATGCTGTTGTTGCCCCATCTATTTCTAGCCAATTCCAATACGCTAAATTAGGCCAAGTTATAACTGGTCTTAAGAAATTAGGTTTCTATACTGTAATCGAAGCAGCTTTAGGTGCTGATATGGTAGCAGACGCTGAAAGTAAAGAACTTGTAGAAAAGGGTTTCTTAACAAGTTCATGTTGTCCAGCATTTGTAAGTTATGTTGAAAAGAATTTCCCTGATTTAGTACCTTATATTTCTCATAATCTTTCACCAATGGCTACAATAGCTAAATATTTGAAAGAAAATGAAAAGGATTGTAAGGTTATATTTATTGGACCATGTACTGCGAAAAAAGCTGAAATTAAAAAGGATAGCGTTAAATCTTATGTTGATGTCGCAATGACATTTGAAGAGTTACAAGCCTTATTTGATTCAAAAGATATTGATATTACGCAGTTAGAAGAAAACTATCTTGATAATGCTTCATATTATGGTAGAATCTTTGCCCGTTCTGGTGGTTTATCTGATGCAGTTGCTCAAGGTATTAAGGAACATGGTGATACAAACTTTGAGTTAAAACCATGTGCTTGTGATGGTATTGAACAATGTAAGATTGCTTTATTGAAAAAGAGCAAGAACATGCTTGATGCTAACTTCATTGAAGGTATGGCATGCGTTGGTGGCTGTATCGGTGGTGCAGGTTGTCTTACTCATGGCGAAAAGAATAAAGCTGAAGTTGATAAGTATGGCAAAGAAGCACTTGAAAAAACTATCAGTGATGCTATATCAGTATTAAAGTAATTTATTCTATTACATTAATATAAATTATGACTATAAACTATCCTAAAGTTTATAGTCTTTTTAATTGATTATTAAATATAATATTTAAGAAGTATAACTTCAAAGGAGCAAGTTCTAAATGAATAGTAAGAAAATATATGGACCATTGATGGTATTTTGTGCTGCTATAGTTTTAAGTATTGGTGGCTTATTTATTAAATTAATAAAGTGGGATGCCTTATCTATTGGTTCTGCTAGATGTATTCTTTCTTCTTTATGTATTTTTATATTTGCTAAGTTAAGTAAACATCAAATTAAATTTAATAAAACTGTATTAATAGGTGGTTTAGGAATGTGCGGTACCTTAACATTTTGTGTTATGGCTAATAAACTAACCAGTGCTGCAAATGCTATTATCTTACAATATACCGCTCCTATATTTATTATCTTAATGCAATGGATCTTCTTTCATAAGAAACCTAGTAAGATTGATATTATCACTTGTTTCTTTGTTTTATTAGGTATAACAATTGTCTTTGCCAATGAATTATCTTTTGGAAGTATTATAGGCAATATCGTAGCTTTATTATCTGGTATCTGTTATGCCACTGTATATATGATAAATACCAATAAAGATGGTGATGCTTTATCATCTGTTTTATTTGGCCATATTATGTGTGCTATTATTGGTCTTCCTTCTTTATTAAATGAAAGTACATTTGATAGCAATACAATTTTATATGTTGTTATTTTAGGTGTTTTACAACTAGGATTAGGTTATATTTTATTTACTATAGGTTTAAATCATACAGCACCTTTAACTGCTAGCCTTGTTTCTGCAATAGAACCAATCTTAAATCCAATCTTAGTAGCAATCTTTCTTAATGAATCATTAACAACAACTACTATTATTGGTTTTGTTATAGTATTAGTTTCAATCTTAGTTTATACATGTATTCCAAAAGATAACTAATATCTTCGTAAAAATTTTTTACGCAAAATTTACTAAAAATATTGAAATCTACCCTTGACCATGTTACTATATTAGAGCGACATACGTGGAGGCTTAGCTCAGCTGGGAGAGCACCTGCCTTACAAGCAGGGGGTCACAGGTTCGAGCCCTGTAGCCTCCACCATCGTTTTGCCGACATAGCTCAATTGGTAGAGCAACTGATTTGTAATCAGTAGGTTACGGGTTCAATTCCTGTTGTCGGCACCACTTAACTGATTCCATCCGTAAGGATGTTTTTTTATACATTTTTAGAATGATTAATTATTGTTTATTAATCTGTTTGTTATGTTATTATAGAAAGGTAATTAATCGTATAATCCTTCAAATATGGTGAAGGAGTTTCTACCTTATCCCGTAAAGATAAGACTATGATAGAACGCTTTCTTGTTCTATCTGAAGCGATAGATTACAAGAAAGGGATAAATAATATGTTTGAAAAAATCTTTAAGTTGTCTGAAAACAAGACAAATTTGTTACGTGAAGTAACAGCTGGTCTAACTACATTTGCTGCTATGGCTTACATTATTGTAGTAAATCCAGCAACACTTGCTGGTTTTGGTGAGCCAGGTGCAATGTTTGTTGCTACTATCTTGGCTTCTGCTGTTTCTACTGCTTTGATTGGTTTGATTGCTAACATTCCTTATGCTGCAGCTCCAGGTTTAGGTTTAAACAACAATGCTGCTAATATCCTTGCAGGTTATACTTCTTATTTACTTGGTTTATCTGCTGAAGGTATTATTGCTGTTGTATTACTATCAGGTTTAATCAATGTTTTAATTACTGTTACTAATGTTCGTAAATATATCATTACTGCTATTCCTCAATCTTTACAAAATGCTATTGGTGCTGGTATTGGTATGTTTATTATTTATATTGCTTTCTGTAATGTTGGTCTAGTAAGTTTTACTTATGGTGTTCCAGCAATCAACACATCTGTTAGTTGGCAAACTTTATTAGTATTTTTAATTGGTTTAGGAACAATCATTACTTTATTAATTAAGAAAGTAAATGGTTCAATTTTAATTGGTATTTTTGTTGCAACAATCGTTGGTATTCCACTAGGTGTTACTAATTTCAGTGCTGGTTATAATATCGGCGAAGCTTGGACTGCTTATACTCATTGGTTTGGTAGATCTATAACTGTTGGTCTTCCTGAATTATTCTCAGATGCTAAGAACATAATTCCTGTTTTAATTGGTATCTTATCATTCTCTTTATCTGATATCTTTGATACTATTGGCACTTTCATTGGTACTGGTAAGGCAAGCGGTATCTTCTCTAAAGAAGATTTTGCTGGTATGAAATCAGGTTCTGGTTTAGTTTCTAAGATGGATAAATCATTATTCGCTGATGCTATCGCAACACCTATTGGTGCTATACTTGGTACTTCTCCAACTACAACATATCTTGAATCAGCAGCTGGTATTGGCGCTGGTGGTAGAACTGGTCTAACAAGTTTAGTTGTTTCTCTATGCTTCTTACTAAGTTTACCTTTTGCTGGCTTTGTTTCTGGTATTCCTTCAGCTGCAACTGCTCCAGCATTAATCATCGTTGGTGTTATGATGCTAGGTGCATTAAATGATATTAATTGGTCTGATTATGAAGAAGCTATTCCAGCAATGTTCGCAAGTGTTCCTATGGCTTTAACTTATGGTATTACTAATGGTATTATGCTTGGTTTCTGGTCATATACATTTATCAAGATTGTTACTGGTAAGTCTAAAGAAATACATCCAATAATCGCCATATCAAGTATCTTATTTATTTTGAACTATTTGATATAGATTATTTAAGTAAAAAGAACAATACATAAGGCCGGCTTAAATTGCTGGTCTTTTCTTTATAATATAGGTAATGATTAAACTATATTATTTAGAAGCAGATTTAATCGATAAATATAACATAGATGAATTGTCTAAATATAGGCTTAATAAGGCTAATAGATATAAATCTAATAAGGATAGAAATTTATCTTTAGCGGCTGGCTTAGTTTTTAATATGGGATTAAAGAAACTTTATAATCTAAAAGAAAAAGAGATAGATATAGGTTTATTAGAATATGGTAAGCCATATGTTATTAATCATCCAGAAATTAATTTTAATATCGCTCATAGTAATTCAATGAGTATCTGTGTATTTTCATCTAATAGGGTAGGTTGCGATATTGAAAAAGTTAGAAAGTTTAATATAGATGTAATGAATAGATGTTATTCAGATAAGGAAATAGAATTTATAAATAAAGCAGATGATAAGGATTTAGCATTCACTAGAATTTGGCTTCATAAGGAAGCATTCTTAAAGAATATAGGCATTGGTTTAAATGATAATATGAAGAATATTTCAATAATTATTGATAATAATGTTATTAGTGTTAAACAAGATTTAGATAATAATGAATATATTTTTGAAGAAAGAAGGATAAATGATTATTTAATAAGCATATGTTGTTTGAAACAGTGCTAAATATGTGCTAAAAAAGGTTTGTTGTGTCATATAAGGCATAGCAATCTTATATATTCTTATACGACATATTTATGTTTTGATATGATATCATAAATATATAGATTAAGGCCTTAATTGATTTAGATTTATTGAATAAAAAAGTACTTTTAAGGTCTATGGAAGGGTCAATATGAAAAAACAATTATTAATAATACTTATGAGTTTATTTATGATAATCTCTTTAAGTGGCTGTCAAAATAATAAGGAAGAAGAGACAGTTGATGAGTTAGATACAAACTATAGTACAACAATCTATGTTTGTGGTAGCTGGGGTAATTTTGAGGCGTTAGATGCTGCAGCTATATTATTTAATGAGAAATATCCTAATATTGAGATTGTATATAATGGTTTAGATTCATATACAAATGATTTAAGAAATAGGTTTGTATCAACTGAAAATATTGATATTTATACAATTGATTGGTTACTTTCAAATGATGATAGATATTCATACTTCTGGGAATATGCTCAAGATTTAAATGGTTTATTAAATTTTGATAATATCTCTAGTGCTTATGTTCAAAGTGGAGTTATTGATGGCAAACAGATTGCTGTACCTATTTATACTTCATTTTATGGTTTGATGGTTAATGAAGATTTATTAGCGAAATATAATTTAGAAGTTCCTACAACATATACTGAATTTATTAATTGTTGTGATGTATTAAAACAAGAGGGAATTTATCCTATTTTAGAGGCAGATAAAACATATACTGCACAAGTTATATTAAGTGAAGTATTTGCGGAAGCTAAAAATAGTTCGGATATAGATAAATATGTAGAAAATGTTCTACAGGGAAAAGATGATACAGGTATATTTGAAGATGTTGTAAATAAACTTAATGATTTATATGCTAAAGATTATATTCATCCTGATAGTGCTAATTTAGAAGATTCTTATAATTCAACTATCCTTCGTTTCTTTGAAGGTGATATAGCATTTGTTCCTTACTATACTTCATATTTCTCAGGAACAAAAAAGCGTGAAGCAAAATCAGAAACATTTACTAATAATCCATTTACTTATAGTTTAATTGCTGCACCAAGTGACAATGGTTATGTTAGAGTTGATCAACAATTAAGCACACTTTATATGGCAATATATAATGGAATTGAGGAAGAAAAACTTCCATATGTTGTAGAGTTCTTACAATTCTTGATTGATGATAGTGGTAGTGAAATTTTATCAGAGATTAAAAATATGCCTACTACAAATATCAATGTTGGTAGTGATGCTTTCCCACGATTAAAGAGTTTAAGTGATGATCAAGTTATATGTGCTGGTAGAACTAATGATAGTGATGCCTTACTTAATTTAGATCAATTTATTTATACAGCTTCATTAGTTTGTAAAGACTATGAAGGTGAGCTTACTGCTGAAGAATTATTGTCTTCTACAATTAAACTTTTAAGTGAATAAGTTCTTTTAGAAAGGTTATATATGAAAAGAAACACCCTTATTCTTATCATCAATGTTGCTATATTAGTTGCTGCATGTGTTGGTGTTATAACATATTCCCGCTCGCAAGAAGAATTGGCGAAGCAGCAATCTAGAAGTAGCTTTATTGGTGCTACAGAAATCATCAGTGGTATTGCGGATAATTATCTATCTGATACTGAGGATTTTTGTGATGTTTGGGCTTCATATATAAACGCTAATAAGTTTACTATTGAAGAGGCTATTGATTATCTAGAAAATGTACGTGCTTTAAGTTCAGTTTATGCGCAAATCATTTGGACAGATGATTATACTGGTTTATCAAGAGAAGCTTATTTATATGATGATGATAATTATTTTGTTGATTATAGTGGATTAACTAGTTTATTTTCATCTTGGCAAGATAAAAACGAGTTATATATTACGCCATGTTTTACTAATCCAGTAACTGGTTCTTATGGAATTGCTTTTTGTAAGCAAATATTCTTATTAGATGAAAATAATGAATTGAAGGAAGCAATTCTAATGCGTATTGTTCCTAATAGTTATATGGAAACTCGTTGGTTATTCCCTTCAAAATATTCTGATGCTTCTGTTGCGATAATTGATAGAGATGGTCGTTATATCTTAAAACCAGATGCTATGAAAAATGAGGATTTCTTAAGTTTTCTTTATTCTTATAATCAAGATACTATTAATCAAGATGAAATACATGATTATATTTCTAATAATGATAGTGGACTTATTTCCGCTAAAAATGCTTCAAATGTAGATTGTTTATGGAGTTTTCAATCTTTAAGTAAGAACTCTAATTGGATTATTGTTTTGGTGGCATCAACTAGTACTATTTATGATAGTCAATTTGACTGGTTTATTCCGGAAATGATAATGCTTAGTTTCTTATTGATGCTTTTAGTTGATTTAGTATATCTTCGTCAACAAAGAGAAAAAGATTTAGAGGTTCAAGAACAATTAGAGTTACAAGGAAAACAAGTAAAATTGGCTTTACAAGAAGCTGAAAAGGCTAATAAGGCTAAGAGTAATTTCCTTTCTAATATGTCTCATGATATTCGTACACCTATGAATGGTATTATTGGTGTTTTAAGTCTAGTTGAACAAGAAGAGACAGTTAAAAATGATAAGAAGTTAACAGATTATGTTCATAAGATTCAAAGTTCTAGCCGTCATTTATTAAGTTTAATAAATGATGTTCTAGATGTAAGTAAGATTGAATCAGGAGAAATTACTTTAAATAAGGAATCAAT
>CAVCTP010000041.1:0-10150 GCA_963605145.1 Tannerellaceae bacterium | reverse complement strand
CTACGATAAATTTGTTCTAGGATGATAAGTCTAGTCATTTGATGTAAGAATGTTAAATCAGATAGTTTTATTCTTTCATTAGCTCTATCTATTAGTGCTTGTCCTAGACCTAATGAGCCACCTATTACAAAGGTAATTTTAGAGTAATTAATAAATAATTTATCAATCTTATTAGCTAGAGATATTGAATCAATAGTTTTACCATGTAGATCTAATAAGATAACATAATCATCATTGTTTATCTTAGATAATACCCTTTCCGCTTCAACATCTAAAACAGCCTTATCATTATCTTTAATAGTTTCATCTTTAACTTCAATTACTTCTAATTTATGATAATGATTAATCTTTTCAATATAATCATCAATTAAAGCTTTTAAATGTTTATCTTTAATCTTACCTACACAAATTAATTTAAGCATCGTTATTTACCAATAAAGTAACTTTATCTTGACCACGTAAGACAACAAATTTAATTATCTCAGCTTTGGTATATGCTGCTTTAAAATAATCATTAATATCATTTATATCTATATCGTTAATAGTTAAAACTATATCACCACTTTTTATACCAACAGATGAAGCAATAGAAGAATCCATTACTTTATCAACATATAGACCACTAATTGTATCAATGGCGATATTTAAATTAGCTTTGACATAGTTATCCATATCTTTAATATATTTACCTTTTATACCAAATTGATATTTACTAAGTTCTTCTTGATTGATAATCTTATCAGCTACATATTTAATTTCATTAGCAGTGATGGCAAAGTTAATATTATTAGTAGCATTCATCGTAACCATGCCAATAATTTCGCCATTCATATTGATAACAGGACTACCAGAATAACCTGATTGTAAGTTTCCTGAAAGTTGTAATACATCTAAATAATAATTAATTACTTTTTCATCTATAGTGATACTATTTTCAATAACACGATTATCAGCTGATATCATACCCATTTCCACACTTCCTGATAAATCTGAGGAACTAGGTGTACCAATAGTTATCACAAATTCACCACTGCTGACAATTGAACTATCTCCTAAACTAAGTGTTTCAATATTATATGGAGTTTCAATTTCTAGTACTGCTAGATCTAAATATTGGTCTTTATCTATTAGACTTGCTTTTGTGCTATAGACATTAGAAAAAGAAACATTGATATGCGAGCCAGTTACACCATGGTAACTTGTAAGAATATATACTTTATTATCAATTTGTTTATAGACAAAACCACTCGAGATTGTGCCATCGCAGTTGATAGTAACAATGCTAGCTTTATGTTCATCAATTACTTTAGTGAAATCAGTAGAAAAGCCTGATACATCATATTCATTTATAACTTCTTTTTCAGTATTTTCTTTATAGTTGTTATATAGAATAGATGATAAAACAAAGCACCAAATAGTTAATAAAACAATTAATAAATAAGGAAGTTTACTATTTTTCATTTTTTTACTCCAATAAGTCGCACGGCAAATAATTGCAAGCATTAACTCTTTCACCATCAACTTCAAATGTTAAGTGTAGATGGGCACCAAAGGAATAACCAGTATTACCTATTTGACCTATTACCTGACCTCTACTTACATTATCGCCTTCTTCAACATATGGTGGTACATTTAAATGCATATAGAAGGTACGTATACCATTTTGGTGGTCAATGATTAAGAAGTTACCCATATCATCTTTATAACCTGTTGACACAACAACACCACTATCGATAGCATATACCGATCCATAAGAATTATATCGATTGACAAAGTCTGTTCCAGTATGGTCTAAGTAACAACCATAGTGGCAAGAAATTCTAGGATTATCTACTGGCCAGATATAGTTACCAGTACCAACCATATAAGCAACCTTAGAACCAACTCTGATTTGTCCTCTTACTGGTTGTTTAATAATTGTTTCTGATATAGCATTACCTGATTGTAATACTCCATTGGTCCATTTTTCTTCATATAGAACATTTTTAATTCCGGATTCTTCTTGAACAATTATTTCAATTCTACCAGCATCAATCGTATCATCTTCAATATATTCTGGAGTTTCAGGAACAATATATTCTTGAGTTAAATTCTCTTTTATAACATTAACAGTTATAGGAGAAGTATAATAAGTAACATTTAATTGCGTACCTGGAGTAATGATTTGTGTTTCGGATGATAAAACATCAGGATTAAGCATTACTAATTGTTTAGCGGTCATATCATTAAAATAATAACCAACACCTTGTAAGGTATCGCCTTGCTTAACAGTATAATATTCTCTTTGAGTGTTTCTACCATAACATAAATATTCATAAATTGTATTTACATCAGTAAATATCTTATCAGGAGAAACAATAATCTCACTATATGACATATTCTCAGCTACACTAACACTTTTTTCAATAGTTCCTAGTTTTGTAGGTTCAGAAATTACTTCACCATCTTGTAACTTATTTAAAGTTTCTTCAGAAACAAAGTTAAGTAAAAATTGATTTCTAGCCTTTTCAAAATCTTCTTTACTCTTTACATAAATGATGTCATAAACACCTTCGCTTGTAGAAAACTCTACAGCAGTTGTTTTAATACCTAATAGTTTATTTTCATTAAGATAATCAACAATTTCATCATCAACATCATCAAAATATATTCCTGAGGTTTCACTAACGATATTAATATCATTAGAAAAACTTAATTCCGTATTAGGGAATTCTTCTTCATATGTTTTATATAATTCGGCAATTTTACTATTTAGATAATCTAAATCATTAATTACCGCAATGAGATTACTTCCAACATATATCTTATTGTAGGTATGTTCCTTCTTTTCATAAGATAATATTGTTTGTTTAACTAGGGATACCTCATTAGTAATATTCGCATCAACTTTAGAATTAGTATTTATTAATGTTGGTAATACTACTACAATACCAATAGCTAAGGCTAAGGATATAAATAATACTAAGAACTTTTTCAACTATGTTCCTCCAAATTATTCTTAATGCCATAGAAGGCATTTATTTTCTTTTCAAAAGCTAAATTAATAGAACCTGTAGGACCATTACGATGCTTTGCGAGAATTAGTTCAACATCTTCTCTTTCATCATCATTATCATTGTCCTTGTTGTAGTAAGCTTCTCGATACAAGAACATAACCAAATCGGCATCTTGTTCGATGGCGCCAGATTCTCTTAAATCGGAAAGCATTGGTTTTTTATCTTGTCTAGATTCAACACTTCTTGATAGTTGTGATAAGGCAATTATTGGAACTTTTAATTCTCTAGCCATAGCCTTTAATTTTCTTGATATATCAGATACTTCTTGTTGTCTAGATTCAAAGCTACCACTAGAACCTTGAATTAATTGAATATAATCAACAATAATCATATATAAACCATTATCTTGGGCTAATTTACGACACTTGGCAAACATTTCTGATACTTTAATACCTGGAGTATCATCAATATAAAAGTTTTGTCTTCTTAACTCTAAACTAGCCTCATTTAATCTAGACCATTCTTCATCATTTAAATTACCAGTTCTAATTTTTTGTATCTCTACCTTTGCCTTAGCGGCCAATATTCTTATGGCTACCTGTTGGGCAGGCATTTCTAGTGAAAAGATAGCGATAGAACCATGAGTTACGGATGCCGAATTAAGGGCTAAATTTAAAGCAAGAGCTGTTTTACCCATTGATGGTCTAGCAGCTAAAATTATTAAATCACCCTTTTGAAAACCAGCTGTCTTTCTATCTAAATCTGAATATAAAGATTTTATACCAGTAATATCTGAACCAGCCTCTTGAATCTTTTGAACATATTTCAAAGTATCATCAAATAATACATCACCAGATATAAATTCAGCACTAGTCTTAGAACGTGTTACATCAGTAACCTTCTTTTCAACATTTTCTAACATTACATCTGTTTCGACACTTGCATCTAGCGCATCACTAGCAATCTCTTCACCAACTTTAATAATTCTTCTTGCCAAAGACTTATTCTTAATAATATTGATATATTCTTTTGTATTAGTGTTGCTTATTGTCGCATTGGCAAGTTGCAGTAAGTAATCAATGCCACCAACCTTATCATATAAACCAAAGTCCTTTAATTTAGTTGAAAGAGAAACAGCATCAATGTTTTCTTTTCTTTCATACATATTAGACATTAGGCTATAAATTGTTTGATGTTTACCCAAATAAAAATCCTTAGCATCTATTTGGCCTTCAACTGCCTCACGCATTGCATCTTTATATAACATAATGTTGCCTAATAAGGATTCTTCGGCTTCTAATGAATAAGGTACTGGTTTATTACTCATATTAACCCTCAATTAACTTAACTTTTATTATACCAATAATGTCCTTATATAATTCGATCTTGACATCATAGGTTCCTAATTCATTTAATGGTTCACTATCTTTAATCTTACGTTTATCAATAGTAATATTCATCTTCTTTAAAGCTTCTTCAATTTGCTTTCCTGATACCGAACCAGAAACTTTACCATTAGAAGCCTTAACTTTAAATTCTAAAACAATTTTACTTAATTGTTCTTTTAACTCTTGTGCCTTGACTCTATTTTCTGCGTCTTGCTCAGCAGCCTTTTTATTTTGTTCATCAAGGATTTTCTTTGAAGCATTAGATTCTTGAACCGCAAGACCTCTAGCGATTAAAAAATTTCTTGCATAACCATCAGAAACTTCTTTAATTTCACCTTTTTTACCAACTTTGGCAACATCTTTTAATAAAATAACTTTCATAACCTACTCCTTAAAATAATCATCTAATACTTTTAATAATTCAAATTCAACTTCATTAATTGTTGTATTTTTTCTTTGTAGACCTGCAGCTGTCATATGACCACCGCCATTCATCTTCTCTAAGATTACTTGTACATTTATTTTACCCTTAGATCTAGCAGTAACAATAACTTCATCCTTATCAGAATTACATATAACAAATGCCGCTTCAACATCTTTTGATTTAATTAAAACATCACAAGCTTGAGAAGCAATAGAACGATTATAATTCTTCTTTGTAGCTGAAGCAATTACAATATTATTCTTATATGGTTTAGCACAAGAGATAATATTACTTCTATCTATAACCATATTATATGGCTCTTGGGCTAATTCATCACAAGTTAAAGGATTAGCACCATATTGTCTTAATTGTTTTAAAACATCAAAGGTTCTAGTACCAGTTCTAACTCTAAATCTATCGGTATCAATCATGATACCAATATAGATAATATTAGCTTCTTGTTCGAGTATTTCAAGTTTTTTAGACATATATGGCAAAAACTCACAAACCATTTCACAAGTACTAGAAGCACTTGCTTCAATATAAGCCATAACTGGATTAATATCCAAATCTGCTTTTCTTCTATGGTGATCAATAATAACAATTTGATTTGATTTATCTAATAAATTCTTAGCACCACTAGTAGCCTTGCTATGGTGATCTACCATAATAACTAATGTCCTATCATCTATAATACTTAAAGCACTATTTTCATCTAAGAAATTATGTTTCTTCGCTAATACTTTGTCGTATTTATCTAGAACATCTTTAATCATTGGTTCAATGCCACCACTTTTACTTACGATATAAGCTTTCTTTTCTAAACTTGAAACAATATTAGACATACAGATTGCTGAACCTATACAATCCGCATCGGCATCAGCGTGTCCCACAATAAATACTTGACTAGCCTTAGTTATTAAATCTTTAATAGCACCAACAGTAACTCTAACTTTTGTTTTATTTAATTTTTCTCTTGCTTCGGATGAACCACCAAAGAAGGAAACATCATCACCTATTTTTCTAACAACAACCTGATCGCCACCTCTAGTTTGGGCTAATTCCATTAGACTTTCTAAGTTACGATCAAGTTCACTTAAATCATCGCTTCCTCTAACAAAGGCCATAGATAGCGTAACATCAAGATTTGCGCTAGCTGATACCTTTCTAATGGTAGTTAATATAGAGAAATGATCATCATATATTTGTTTAAAGATAACTTCATTGGCTATTAATAATAAACGATTACTCTTTAATGTTTTATAGATACAATTAAATTTCTTAAAATAATCCATTACTGGTCTTTTGATATTTAAATTGATGAAAGCTAATTCATCTTCTGAAGAACTAGATTCTTCATAATTATCAAAACTAACCATACCTAAAACATAAGAATCATCATTTAACTTTTTATTTAAATCATACTCAACAGTAACATCTTTAAATATTAATGCTGAAGCATCATTTATTTTATTAACTTCAAACTTCTCATCATTATAGGTAATAACCTTTTTATCATCATCACCATTTAATACGCCTTGTAATTCAGGTAACCAATTCAATAATTTAGCACCTAAATAATTTAAATCTCTGGCTTCAAAAAATGATGACATCCAACTTATTTCATATTCATCAGAATATACTAAGATACCAATATTACCTAAGCCTAAGGCATTTCTAGTTGATACATCTAAATTCTTTTGAATCTGTTTATTATTTTCATATTCCATAGTATCTAAGGAAAAGAAAATAATTAATAATATTAATATAAAAACAATACTAATAAATAAGGCAATTAAAACATCTTGCTTAAATACAAAACTAAGCAACGCTAATATCAATAGAATAATGACACTACTGATAATAGATAATGTTCTAACAAAATTTTTCCTATTCATGGTCTTGTTTGTTGTTTACTTGTTTATATAATTCTAATTTTCTTTCTAAATATGATCTTAAAGGTCCTGCAGCATATAGAAAACCTAATATAACAATTAAGAATACTAAATATGGTATAAATATCGCAAATAATATAACAAATGCCACAATATTCTTATGTAAAACTATATTTCCATATAATACTAAGAAGATATAACCATAATAGAATAAGATAATTGATCCTATTATAGAAATTGTAATTATTATATAGCCTAATGTTTCATTTGTGATAAGACTTCTAATACTTGATAAAGAAACGGCTAATAATGCTAGATATGCAACTACTTTATTTGGTTTATTATCCCATAAGTTAATAGAACCTAAATCTTTAATCTTAAATCTTTTTAATAAGAAGACACTTAAGATATGGATAATTAAGCCTTCCATGGCACCCATTAAGATTGTTGATAAACAGAAAATAATTACTATTAACTTATCAAAATCTAAACCAATATTTTTAAACATATCAGTATAACTAGTGCCCATAGCACTAGCGGCTGAATCGAATGCTAGTTTATATTCACTAATCATTTGTGATACTGGGAAACCTATTAAAGGATATATAAAATAATAAGCTATTATTTCACATACTGTGTATACACTAACAGATATCAATAATAATGATCTTTTATCTAAATTTTTAGTAATTCCAAAACTATAAGCTAATCCAGTAATAATTCCTACTGGTACATATATTAAGTAAGTTGTATTAAAGTTTCCTAATAAGAAACTCATTATAATTACACCAATTGATAGATATATGCCATCTACAAATGATTGCATACAACTATATATAATAACGATAATTGGGGCAATCAAAACTACAAGTTCAGTAAACCAAAAGGCTGTAATTCTATCAATTAATACTAATGCGCCATAGATGGCAAGCATCATGGCACCTTGAGTTATTTTCTTTGTCTTGTTCATAATCCTCTTTAATAAAACCTCCACAAAAATGTGGAGGTTAGTAATTCTAATTAATCAACGTAAGGTAGTAATGCCATTTGACGTGCACGTTTGATAGCAGTAGTAAGCATTCTTTGATACTTAGCACTAGTGCCAGTAACACGTCTAGGAGTAATCTTACCATTAGGTGAGATAAACTTCTTTAATAATTCAACATCTTTATAATCAATATAAGTTATTTTGTTTTTAGTGAAATAACAAACTTTCTTATAACCGACTCTTTGTTTTCTAAAAGCCATAATTTGCTTCCTTTCTATTAATAAAATGGTAAATCATCACTAGAGATATCAAGTGATGGTGTGTTAGAGAAATCATCATCATATGAATCAGATCCATAACTTGGTTCAACACTTGGAGTAAATGTTTGATTGTAATTTGAATTTGTTGCTTGTGTAACTGGTTTAACACTAGTATCACCAGCATTAACACCATTTCTACTACTGATTAATTGTACAGAATCCGCAACAACTTCTGTTACATATACCTTTTGTCCTTGAGCATTATCATAGTTTCTAGTTTGAATTCTACCTTCAACAGAAATAATAGTGCCCTTACTGCCATATTTTGATAAAAAATCAGCTGATTGCCTCCACGCAATACAACTTATAAAATCTGCATCCTGTGCACCAGGTTGATTAGATTTAATTCTTCTATCACATGCGACAGTAAAACTACAAACTGATGTATTTGAACTAGTTTTTCTTAATTCAACATCTTTTACAAGTCTACCGACTAATGTAACATGATTAATATTAATCATTACTTAGTTCCTTTTTTTTCATCAGCACAAACTGTCATAGTTCTAACGATATCACTATTGATTCTCATTAAACGATCGAATTCATTTAATCCTTCAACACCAACAGTATAAGTTACTACAACATAATAACCTTTTGACATATGATCGATTTCATACGCAAATTCTTTCATGCCCCAATCATCAACGTTGTCGATAGTTCCGCCATGTTCAGTAATAATGCCATGCATTTGTTCTACTAAAGCAGCTCTAGCAGCATCGTCAAGAGTAGGTTTGATGATATACATTGTCTCGTATTGTTTCATCCTATTTTTACCTCCTTCTGGTCTAACGGTCTATATCTTACATATAGACAAGGAATAGTTTTCTATTCGCTTGATAATTATAACACATATATCAAGTATTTTTTCAAATTACATCAATTGTAAAATATAAAATTTTAAATAATCCGTTTGTTTATCACTTAAGATAATTGGATGGTCTTTACCTTGTTGAGAATAAGATATTTGTTTTAATGTTAAATTATTCTCCTTAGCAGCTTCAAGTAACATCTTGACATATAATTCTTCATTCATAAAGTGGGAACAACTACAACTTACTAGATAGCCACCTCTACCAAGTATTGACATAGCCTTAGAATTAATATGTTTATAACCATTATAGGCTGACATAATAGTTGCTTTTGATTTTGTGAATGCTGGTGGATCTAAGATTATTAAATCAAAGGATCTTTTTTTGATAGTATCTAAATAATCAAAAACATCAGCACAAACAAATTCAATCTTATCTTCCATATTGTTTAAAATAGCATTTCTTTTAGATTGTTCAATTGCCAGTTTTGATATATCAATACTAACTACTTGTTTTGCCCCACCTTTAACACAATTTAAACCAAATGAACCAGTATGAGTAAAACAATCTAATACCTTCTTATCTTTAGCAATCCTAGATACTAACTCTCTATTAAACTTTTGGTCTAAAAAGAAACCAGTCTTTTGACCATTTTTAAAATCAACATAATATTTAATACCATTTTCAGTTATTATTGTTTCATTTATATTTGTATCAAATGTATCACTATGATAATAAAAATCATTGTATAGTTTTAAACCATCTAATTCTCTTGACTTAAAATCATTTCTTTCATATATCGCATTAATTTCTACATTATATTCTTTAAATTGATTTAATATAGCCTTATAAATAATATCTTTTCTTACTTCTATTCCTACTGTAGCAATTTGTGATACTAATATATCATTATATTTATCTACTGTAAGGCCTGGAAAACCATCAGCTTCGCCAAAGATAATTCTACAATTAGATATATCTTGCATAACTGATATACGATAATCAATGGCATATTTTACTCTTCTAATAAAGAAATCTTCATTGAATTTATCATTAGCATTCTTAGAAAAGATTCTTACTTTAATTTTAGATGTGTCATTATAAAAACCTGATCCTAAATATTTGCCTTTTGTGGAAAAGACATCAACAATTGAACCATTATATAAATCACCAAAGTAATCTAAAACTTCTTGACCATATACCCAATTGTTTCCTTCTTCAATAAATTCTTCACCCTTTTTAGTTATCGTAATACTTGGATATTCTCTATTTTGCATAAATAAATATTAACATGAAAAAAGGTCTTCGACTTGAAGACCTTTGTATATTT
>CAVCTP010000040.1:0-10263 GCA_963605145.1 Tannerellaceae bacterium | reverse complement strand
AAGCATCAATAACTTTCTTAGCCATATCATTTAGACTAATCATGATATATTTATCAACTGCTTCTAAATCTTCATATTTAACTAGATTATCCTTGCTGAAATCTGAAATATTTCCTAATAGGAATCTAAAGGTATTTCTAACTTTACGATACATATCAGAAATTTGTTTTAAGTTAGAATCGCCGATTCTCATATCAGCTTTGAAGTCTTCGCTAGCTGCCCATAATCTTAAGATATCAGCACCATAGCGTTTAATAATATCTAATGGGTTAACAACATTACCAATAGACTTATGCATTGCTTCACCCTTAGAATCGCATACCCAACCATGTGATAATACTGACTTATAAGGAGCAGTGTTGTGGTTTGCGACAGATACAATTAATGAAGAGTTAAACCAACCACGATATTGGTCAGATCCTTCAAAATATAAGTCACAAGGATAACTATATCCTCTAGCAATTAATTCATTCCAAGAAGAACCAGAATCAAACCAAACATCCATGATATCTTTTTCTTTTGTGAAATTACCATTAGGTGATTTAGGATTTGTATAACCTTCTGGTAATAAATCTTTAGCATCCAATTCAAACCAACAATTCGAACCATTTTCTTCAAATAGTTTAGCGATATGTTCAAATACTTCAGCTTCAATGATAGGAGATTTATCTTCGTTATAAATAATTGGAATTGGTACACCCCATAATCTTTGACGAGAAATACACCAATCTTTTCTATCTCTAATCATATTAGTAATTCTAGTTTCGCCAAAGGTATTTAACCATTTTACATCCTTAATAGCATTTAATAATTGTGGTTTAATCTTATCAATAGATGCAAACCATTGTACTGTTGCTCTAAAGATAACTGGTTTCTTTAATCTATCATCATGAGGATAACTATGGGTAATCCATTCCATCTTTAATAATGTGCCATTAGCATCCAACATTTGTACAACATCTTTATTAGCGTCAAGTACAAACTTACCTTCAAGTTCTTTACCAGCTTCACTAGTTAAACAACCCTTTTCATCTACTGGACAGAAAGCTTTTAGACCATATTTAACACCAACATAATAGTCATCTAAACCATGACCTGGAGCGGTATGAACACAACCTGTACCATCTTCATCAGTTACATGTTCACCACAAATAATTACTGATTCCCTACTATTATCTAATACATGATAAACAGTAATTCCTTCTAACTCTTTACCCTTATATGTTTTAATAACTTCACCAGTTAAACCAAACTTTTCAAGAAGTTTATCCTTCATTGATTCTAGGAAGATTAACTTACCCTTTTGCGTATTAACAACAGCATAAGTAAAATCAGGATGTAGACAGATTGCAAGGTTGGCAGGAATAGTCCAAGGAGTAGTAGTCCAAATAACAAACTTTTCGTCACCTTCAAGAATACCTTTACCATCTTTTACCGAGAAAGCAACATAGATTGTTGGATCTTTTCTATCAATATAAACAATTTCTGAGTCAGCAATAGCAGTTTCTTGATAAGGTGACCAATAGATTGGCTTTAAACCTTGATAAATCATACCATCTAATGCCATCTTGGCAAATGATCTAATTTGTCTAGCTTCAAATTCTTTCTTTAAAGTTATATATGGATTATCATAATCAGCAATTTGACCTAAACGCTTTTCAGTTTCCATTTGTTGAGCGATTTGTTGATGAGCGTATTCTTCACATTTCTCTCTAAATTGTTTAGGACTTACTTCTTTTCTATTTACGCCTAACTTTTGTACCGCATTTTCAATTGGTAGACCATGAGTATCCCAACCAGGGAAAAATGGTGTATAGTAACCCATCATAGCCTTAGATCTGATAATGAAGTCCTTGATGCTTCTGTTCATTGCTGTTCCAGCATGAAGATTACCATTGGCATATGGTGGACCATCATGTAAAACAAATTGCTTATTTCCCTCATTCTTCTTTAAAAACTTATGATAATAATCATCATCTTGCCACTTCTTTAAAATATCAGGTTCTTTATTAGGCAAATTACCTCTCATTTCAAAGTCAGTTTTTGGCATTTGTAAAGTATCTTTATATTCCATGTCTCCTCCTAAATAAAAAGGTGTTACCAAAGGGCGCTAAATGCGCGGTACCACCTTAACTTTTTGCTTAAACTGTTAACGCCAGCTACGTCATTACTTTAATAATGAAGCTCATAAGTGATTTTTGAATAACTATATATTAACTTGCACCAAACGTTAACTCTCTATAATAATCATTATTCAAACATGTCTTAATCTTTGCTTAGTTTTCATCTGAAGAAAGATTTATGTCACCACCAACTTGAAGGTTTTTAGGTGAACATAAAATTGTATTCTCAGCAATCTTTTTTATTGAACCATCAACACCATATACAACGCCTGATAAGAAATCGATAATTCTTTGACGATATTCTGAAGGCATTCTATGTAAATTAACACAGCATGCACGCTTATTCTTAATATGATGGCCAATTTCTTCTGCTTCCGCAAAAGTTCTTGGTTCAAATAAAACAATATTTGTATCAGCAGTAATATTGTTACTATTGACTTCATATGGAGAAACATTTTTAGCTTCTTCTTGAGTCAATTCTAATTGTTCATCTTCTTCTACTGGAGCAATGAAATTTCTAATTGAATCACCAAAACCCACAATAAATCCTCCTCAATACTTATTTATTTTACTCTATTTAAATCGCTTTTATCAAACTATTTCTGAGTAAATAGTCATAAAAACCATCATCTAAGACATCAAGAGTTCTTTCAAAATTATATTTAAATAATCTCTTGTCCGCATTAGCCATAATTATAGGATGTCCTACCGCTTCTAACATCTCTAAATCATTGATACCATCACCAAAACAATAAGTATTTTGTTTATCAATGCCTAAATATTCCATCATTTTGCTTGCGGCTACACCCTTATCAATACCCTTAATATTAACATCATATGATTTAAAACCATTATGTCTTAACATTGTGGCAACCCCTTTTAATTCTTGTTCCGCTTTAATACAAGAATCTTCATCAGTAAAGCCTAACATTGCCACATGGTATTTATCATTTAAATTTATAAGAGACTTAAATATTTCAATATTTTGTCCCCATCCTATTAAGAATTTAATAAATTTATCAGAATTTAAATCATTAGTATACATATGGTTTAAGGTTTCTAAAACATAGAAACCATTACAATTATTAGAACAATTTATAATCTTTTCTACAGTATCTTGGCTTAAATAATCCGCAAATACTTCTTTTCCTTTTACTTCGCCATATGCTCCATTACATAAAATCATGCCATTTATTGGTAGATTTAATAATTCTTCATTTAATAAGCCTTTACATCTTCCTGATGCTATAAAAACATAATTATCTTTCGATAATTGTTCCATGGCATATTTTGTTTTTTCAGTTACATGTTTCATATTTCTGGAACCATCTAAGATGGTTCCATCAATATCGCATAAGAATAATTTTTTCATTTTAATTATTATTATGCATATGCATATAGTGTGTAACTTTAAATCCTTTTTTATCTAGTTCATCACAAATATTATCTGTTCCATGAACTATTACTACTATTTCAATTCCTCTTTCAGTATGATATACCGCAATATTTGATATAGAAATATTGCAATCCTTAAATATTGAAGCTAATTCTTCAATAACACCAACTCTATCTTCATCTACATTGATGACATATCTTGAACCATCAGTATAGTAACCTAATAGATTAATAAAAGCATCAAAAATATCATTATGTGTTATGATACCAACTAAGATTTTCTTATCATCAACTACTGGTAGACAGGCAACACCATTTTTTCTCATAACAGTTGCTGCATCTTCTAGTAAAGCATCAGGGCCAATAGTATAAGGATCTTTAACCATGATATCTTTTACACTTAATTTATTTAATAGATAGTTTAATTCAAATACTGATAAACTTGTAGAACTATTAGGAGTATTAGATAAAATTAAACTTTCTGTTAATAGTCCTAATAACTTTCCACTTTTATCTACTACAGGGAGTCGGTGAACCTTGGTTGCTGACATGATATCAAGAACTTCCGAAATTGATTTATCCAAAGAAACAGTATATGGATTTTTTGTCATATTATCTTTAACGTACATATTAGCCTCCTAAATAAGCCTTTTTAATATCATCAGAGTAAAGTAATTCTTCACCTGTACCAGATGTGACAATCTTGCCTGTTTCTATAACATATGCCCTATCGGCAATACTTAATGCCATCTTAGCATTTTGTTCAACAAGTAATATTGTTACACCCTTACTATTGATATCTTTAATTATATCGAATATTTCCTTAACAAGTAATGGTGACAAACCCATACTAGGTTCATCTAATAACATTATCTTAGGTTTAGCCATCAAAGCTCTACCCATTGCTAGCATCTGTTGTTCACCACCTGATAAGGTACCTGATAATTGTTTCTTTCTTTCGAGAAGTCTTGGGAATAAGTCATAAACCATCTTTAAATCTTCATTTATGGCTTTAGAATCTTTTCTAAGATAGGCACCTAATAATAGATTATCTTCAACGCTTTGGCTTGAGAAAACTCTTCTTCTTTCAGGACATTGAGCTATGCCCAACTCTACAATTTTATGAGATGGAACCTTTACAAGATTTTTGCCATCAAATTCAATAGAACCAGAATATGGTTTTATTAAACCAGAGATGGCGTGCATTGTGGTAGTCTTACCAGCGCCATTAGCACCAATTAGAGTAACAATTTCACCATCATTTACATCAAAAGATATACCTTTAATGGCTTCAATCATGCCATATCTAACTACTAAATTATCAACATGTAACATCTTATTCACCTAAATAAGCCTTGATTACATCAGGATTATTCTTGATTTCTTCAGGACTTCCTTTCGCTAATAATGTTCCATAATTTAAGACATATATTCTTTCACATATACCCATAACTAAATTCATATCATGTTCAATTAAAAGAATTGAAATATTAAATTTATCCTTAACAAATCTAATAGTTTTCATCAATTCATCAGTTTCTTGAGGATTCATACCAGCTGCTGGCTCATCCAAAAGAAGTAGACATGGGTCGGTTGCAAGAGCTCTAGCTATTTCTAGTTTTCTTTGTGCTCCATAAGGTAAACTTGATGCTTTGACATCTTTTTTATCAAGTAAATCAAATATCTTTAATAAGGCTTCGCTATCTTCATTAATTTTATTTTCAATTTCCTTATATTTTTTAGTATGAAAGAAAGTATCAAATAAACTATATTGATATTTATTATTCATCGCAACCTTAACATTATCAATAACAGTTAAGTTATTAAATAAACGAATATTTTGGAATGTTCTGGCAATACCCTTTTTATTAATTTCAACAGTATTTAATTTCTTTGTATCTACACCATTTAGATATATTTCGCCTCTAGTAGAATCATATACCTTTGTAAGTAGATTAAATACCGTAGTCTTACCAGCACCATTAGGTCCAATTAAACCTACTATTTCTTTTTCATTAATAGTTATATTTAAGTTATTTACGGCTGTTAAACCGCCAAAATCAATACCTAAATTTTTTGTTTCAAGAACAGGATTAGTCATTGTTAGCTCCTTTCTTAAAAACTTTATTCATAAATTGTTTAAGTTTATTATTATTTGTAATCAACATAATAGCGATTAAAACAATAGAATATATCAACATACGATAATCTTGTAAAGATCTTAATAGTTCAGGCAAGATATACAAGATTGATGTTGAAATAATAGTACCTAAAATATTACCTAAACCACCAAATACTACATAAACTAATATTAGAATGGAAGTATTAAAATCAAATTTTGCTGGCTGTAAAGTTGAATAATTCAAAGCATATAAAGCGCCTGCCATACCTGCCAAAATAGAAGATATAACGAATGCTAATGTTTTAGTTTTTGTAATTGATATACCAATTGATTCACTAGCTATCGTATTATCTCTAGCAGAACTTATAGCTCTACCATATTTTGAATTAATCAAAGAATATAAAACATATAAAGTAAAGATAATTAAAATAAAACCTGCGGTAAAAGAAGAAATCTTTTCTGTATCAGTAGCACCCATTGGACCAGATATTAACATCTTTCCACCATTTAAAACTATTTCATTAGTTACAAATGAAAAATGTAAACCACTATCATCATATCCTAAGTAAGTATTATTTAATAATGACTTAATGATTTGGCCAAATGCTAAAGTTACAATTGCTAGATAATCGCCTGATAGCTTTAAAACAGGAACAGAGACTATCAAACCGCAAATTCCGGAAATTATACCACCGATAATAATTGATAGCATTAGTCTAATAATAGTATTACTAATTATTGAAGATGTAATACCGGAAATAGTAACAGCAGTGAATGCTCCAATAGCCATAAATCCAGCATGTCCTAATGATAATTCACCAGAAAAACCAACTGTTAAGTTTAGTGCTAATGCTACTACAATATATGAGCACATTGGCACTAATAAACTAGTTAATAGTCTAGGCAGTTTAATTGAATGCATTAAGATTTCAAGAACTACATAGATTAGAATCACTACCAAAAAAGTAATAGTTTTTGTGCGATTTTTTTTATCAAATAAAGAAGTAAAGTATTTTTTCATATTACACCTTCACATTCTCTTTTTTACCTAATAGGCCAGTTGGCTTAATAAGTAAGACAACAATTAATACCGCAAAGACAATTGCATCGGATAATTGGGTAGAAATATAAGCTTTTGCGAATGTTTCAATAATGCCTAGTAAGATACCACCAATAAGAGCACCAGGAATAGAACCAATACCGCCAAATACCGCTGCAGTAAAAGCTTTAATACCAGGCATAGATCCTAAAGTTGGTGATACAGCAGGATAAGCACAGCACAATAGTATTGCAGCTATAGCTGCTAGGCCTGAGCCAATCGCAAAGGTAATAGAAATTGTTGTATCAACATTAATTCCCATTAATTGAGCAGCAGCTTTATCTTCAGCAGATGCCCTCATAGCTTTACCAATTTTTGTTTTATTAATAAATAAAGTTAATATTGCCATTATTATTAAACAAACAAATATAGTAATTAAAGTTAAATAAGATATAGATAAACGACCATTAAACAATTTAAATGAACCATCAGAAATAATATTAGGAAAAATCTTTGTATCAGTTCCCCATATTAACTGAGCAGAGTTTTCCAAGAAATAAGATACACCAATCGCAGTTATCAAAACAGACAAAGAACTGGCTTGCCTTAAAGGTTTGTAAGCCAGTCTTTCAATTAAAACACCGATTATTATGCATGCAAGTACTGATACTAAAATACATAGTATTGGTGATAAATTCAAAGAATTGGTAAGCATATATGCAACATATGCGCCAATCATGATGATATCGCCATGGGCAAAGTTTAGCATCTTAGCGATTCCATAAACCATTGTATAGCCTAAGGCAATAATCGCATAAACGCTACCTAGTCCTAGTCCTGTAAGCAAATAAGATAAGAAACTCATAATTATTCAGCGGAAACGTAAACTCCATTTTCAATGATAACAGCTTTTGGTTCTTTTGAAACTTCACCATTGCTTGACCAAGTCATATTATTACCAGTCAAACCGTCAAATGACATTGTAGTGAATTGTTCAATTAATGGTTCGTATAGATTATTTACATCAATATTTTCAACACCAATATTTTCTAATGCTTGATGGATTGCATATACACAGTCATAAGCATCAGCAGCGAATTGGTTAGGAGTGTCTCCATAAGCATTCTTATAATTAGTTACAAAGTTAACAGTTAAATCATCAGTTGCATCAGCAGCAAATGGTGTTAATAGATATAAACCTTCAGCAAGAGAAATATCAAATCCTTCTAGAGTTAAGATACCATCCATGCCATCTACACCGAAGAATGTTGGTTCATATCCCATAGCATCTGCTTGAACTAAGATCAATGATGCTGGTTGATAATAAATTGGCATAAATACTAAGTCTGCGCCAGCTTCTTTACAAGCAGTTAATTGAGTATTGAAATCAGAAGCACTTGAATTATCGAATGCACCAGTATAAACTACATTAACTTTATCTTGAGCAACGAATTTCTCATAGATACCAGAAGAATATACATCATCATTCTTATAGATGATACCAACCTTTTTATCTGCGAAGTGTTGCGAAATATAATCAGCAGCAGCAACACCTTGGTTAGGATCTGTGAAACACATTTGGAAGTTTCCAGTAAAGTTCTTATCGCTAGTATATACAAGTTCAGTAGAAGAACCAGATGGAGTTAAAGCAAAGATTTTATCTTCATCATATAAAGAAGCAACAGCAGCACCAGAACCAGAAGTAACTGTAAATAATGATGCTTGCATTCCCCAGTCATATAGAGTGCTATAAGCAGTTACAGCTTTTTCGCCATCAGCTTCATCATCTTCAAATTTAACTTCAAATTTGATTTTTGAATCACTAGCATTGATTTCGCTAACTGCTAGATCAACAGCATTTTTAACAGCAATACCATAAACAGCACCGCCACCAGTTAATGGACCAGAAGCGCCAAGTTTAACAACAACACTTCCGTCATCATCACTTCCACTTTCTTCACCAGAGCCACAGGCACATAGTGAGAACATACACATAACAGCCATCAAAACAAGAAATAATTTTTTCATAAAGTTCCCCTTTCTCAAAAAAAGATGAGCTCATCGATAATAACAAGCCCATCTAAATTCTTTTGTCAACAGCCATTATTATCAATATAAACAATTACTTACTAATAAGTAAGCATAAGTCTAAAATGATAATAATTATAGCCATCATATCGGCAACAAAGAAGAAATTATAATTTTTACAATTAAGCATATTCATATAAGTTCTCCTTTCTTACATGCTTTAGTTTACTACAATATTTGAAATATTTACATATATTTACACAATTTTTTACTTTTTTTTCATATTTTTTTACATTAATGTAAATATTTTCATATATTAATGTTAAAATGTCTTTATGAAATTCTATATACCTGAAAATTACAAATCATCTTTAAATTTATATGACACCCAAGCTGCCATAAGTTTTATTAAAAAACACTTTGAAGAAAAGTTGACAAGTTCTTTAAATCTTCATAGAGTTAGTGCTCCACTATTTGTAGAAAAGTCTACTGGCTTAAATGATGATCTAGATGGAATTGTTCAACCAGTATCATTTAATGCTCCTAATATTAATAAAGATTGTGTTATTGTTCATTCACTTGCCAAATGGAAAAGAATGGCACTACATAATTATGAATTCTATGAAGGTAATGGCCTATATACTGATATGAATGCTATCAGAAAAGATGAAAAGTTAGATAATCTTCATTCCATATATGTAGACCAATGGGATTGGGAAAAGGTTATTAACAAAGATGATAGGAATTTAAATTACTTATTTGCTACTGTAACAAAGATACATGAAAGTATTTTAAGAACTTTAGATGAATTAAAACAAAAGTATCCTTCTATTAATACCAATTTAGAAGAAAAACTTACTTTTATATCTAGCCAAGAATTATTAGATATGTATCCTGATTTAGAACCTAGTGAAAGAGAAAATGCTATTACTAGAAAATATAAATCAATATTCATCTATGGTATTGGTGATAAATTATCTAATGGTATACCACATGGTCAAAGAGCATCAGATTATGATGATTGGCATTTAAATGGTGATTTACTCTATTATGATGAATTATTAGATACAGCCTTAGAAGTATCTAGTATGGGTATTAGAGTTGATGAAAATAGTTTAGATAGACAATTAAAGCTAACAAATGAAGAATATAAAAAAGAATATCAATATCATTCAATGATATTAAATAAACAGTTGCCATACACTATAGGTGGAGGAATTGGTGAATCTAGATTATGTATGCTTCTAATGTCTAAAGCCCATATTGGCGAGGTACAATCATCAATTTGGGATGATGAAACATTAAATAAATGTAAAGAAAAAGGAGTTATTATTCTATAACTCCTTTTTATTAACTTGCGTAAAAAGTTTTAGAAATAACACTATCTTGATTGCCACTACTATTTAAACACCATAATGTAACAGTACAAGTCTGTCCTACTGCCACCGTGCTAAATTCCGTAGTATCAGTTTGACCTGTTGCAACTACATTTCCATCGACGCTCACTTGATAGTAATAAGGCGGCTCAGCAATACTGGTATATACTGTATTCCAAT
>CAVCTP010000039.1:0-10460 GCA_963605145.1 Tannerellaceae bacterium | reverse complement strand
TTTAACATTTATATCCTTATAATTATCATTAATTCTTTGCCATGGTGAATGACCATCATTAAATGATGCATTAATACCATCATCCCATTGCATAGGGGTTCTAGCATGATCTCTAGCACCATATTTGATAAATTTAAATGCTAAAGATGCAGGTATATGGAAAGATCTCATTAAGTTATAAACAAAGTGTGATACAGGGTCTTGTAACTCATCAATATTATTGAAATTTGTATTTGTCATACCAATTTCTTCTCCCATATATATAAATGGAATACCAAAGCCCATGAAAGTGATGGTTGCAAGAAATGTAGCAGCTTCATAATGATATTTCTTATAATCAATACCGAAACGAGATACACTTCTTGGCACATCATGGTTCTCTAATACTAATGTATTCCAACCAACACCATAATAGGTATTTTGAGGAGTAAAGAAACCTCTTTTAAATTGTTTTAGATTAAATGCTTTCTTAAAGAATTTTAAACCACCAATATTATCCGCATTTAGATGCGCAAAATTAAATATTGTATCTAATTCATTATTTGCTTCATCAACATATTTTAAACAATCCTTCTTAGAAGGAAGATATGATTCACCAACTGTATAAGAATCATATAAAGATAAGGCTCTAGTATTTATTTCATTTAAGAATTCATGAATTCTAGGACCATCGATGAAAAATGGTGAACCTGTTTGAACATTACGACTATCATCATCTTTTAAAGGATGCACTTTAGAGAATAAATTAAAGACATCAAATCTAAAACCATCAACACCCTTATTAAGCCAAAAGTTTAAAATATCAACAATTTCATCTCTTACTTCTTCATTCTCCCAGTTTAAATCAGCCTGTTCCTTGGCAAATAGATGTAGATAATATTCATCTGTATTATCTATCCTTTCCCATGCAGGGCCCGTAAAAGAAGAAACCCAGTTAGTAGGAGGTAGTAATTTATTCTTTATTTTTCTTCCTTTTCTAATAATGTAATAATTACGATATTTTTCATCACCCTCAAGAGCTTTCTTAAACCAAATATGTTCAGTAGAAGTATGATTAATTACCATATCCATTATTACTTTTAAATCTCTTTTGTGACATTCATTCAATAAATTATCAAAATCAGCCATGGTGCCAAACTTCTTATCAATAGCCTTATAATCTTTAACATCATAACCATAGTCATAATCTGGAGAATCATATAATGGTGAAAACCAAATTGCTGTGGCACCTAAATCTTTTATATAATCTAATTTAGAAATAATGCCATTGATATCACCCCAGCCATCATTATTAGAATCCATAAAAGAAAATGGATATATTTGATATACTATTGCATTTTTATACCATCTAGTTTTCATATTATTAATACTTCCCTTCTTCATCAATTGTTGAGTAAAGGAACCCTTGTTCGAAATTATTCAACCAACAATACTTAATCTATATAATTATTTTACATCGACAATTTATTACAATTGCTTAGAATTTGTTAAAGCAATAATCTTTTTATTTAAAGCAATAAATGCTTCATTTAAATCATCAATATCTTTTACTGTTTCTTCCATAGGACACATACCATCTTTTTTTCTATTGATGATATATTCCACTAATTGTTCATAGGTATATTCAATATTATATTTGTCTAAAATATTCTTAGCTTGTTTTGATAGAACTAGAGCATCAATCTTTTTAATGCCTGATAATATCAACAACATTGAAGAAGCTTTGCCAACAATCTTATCGGCAATCTCTAAATCTTTAAAATAATGAATATCTTCATTCATTTTATTTATTATTGGTTTTATACCACTATCACAAGAATAATAGCCATTTGATGCTACTAAGGAATAATTATTTTGTTTTAGTTTTTCTATTAAATTCATAAGGTAATTATATATCTTTTTTTGTACTATAATAGATGTAGAAAAAGGAGAAAATTTATGCCACTAGTAACATCAAAAGAAATGTTTAAGAAAGCATATGAAGGCGGTTACGCTATTGGTGCTTTCAATGTAAACAATATGGAAATCATTCAAGGTATTACTGAAGCTGCTAAAGAATGCAATGCCCCTGTAATACTACAAGTATCTAAAGGTGCTAGAGCTTACGCTAATAGAACTTATCTAGTTAAGTTAGTTGAAGCTGCAGTTATCGAAACTGGTCTTCCAATTGTTTTACACTTAGATCATGGTGATTCATTTGAAACATGTAAGTCATGTATCGATGATGGATTCACTTCAGTTATGATTGATGCTTCAAGCAAACCATTAGAAGAAAATATTGCAATTACTAAACAAGTAGTTGAATATGCTCATGCTCATGGTGTTGTTGTTGAAGCAGAACTTGGTACTCTTGCTGGTGTTGAAGATGAAGTTAAGGTTTCTGCTGAAGATTCATCATATACAAGACCAGAAGACGTTGAAAGATTTGTTAAAGAAACAGGATGTGATTCATTAGCTATCGCTATTGGTACATCACATGGTGCTTATAAGTTCAAACCTGAACAATGCACAAGAAATGAAGAAGGTATCTTGGTACCTCCTCCACTAAGATTCGATATCTTGGAAGAAGTTTCTAGAAGACTTCCAGGCTTCCCAATCGTTTTACACGGTGCTTCATCTGTTCCACAAGAATGGGTAAAGATCATCAATGAAAACGGTGGTAATATGCCTGATGCAGTTGGTGTTCCTGAAGATCAATTAAGACAAGCTGCAAAACTAGCAGTATGTAAGATTAACATCGACTCAGATATCCGTCTAGCAATGACTGGTTCTATCCGTCAATTCTTCAATGAACATCCAGAGAAGTTTGACCCAAGAGAATATTTAAAACCTGCTAGAGCTAACATCAAAGCCTTAGTTAAACATAAGATTATTGATGTATTAGGCTGCGACAACAAAGCAGAATAAATATCACATCAAAAGGCACCTAGCGTGCCTTTTTTATTGCTTACTTTTATCTATAATCTCACATTTACATTCTATTTTAGAATCATGTAAGATTATTTCCTTTATTTCATCAGCCACAATCTTTCCTGATTTAGGATTTTTAACCGATAATATTGAACCTTTAATGCTAGCCTCAACATCAGAATATTCAAATGCCAAATCAGTATCAATCATTTCACAATCTATAAGTTTTAAATTCTTACAATAACATAATGGTTGTGTACCAACAATCTTACAATTGATTAATGTAACATCCTCGGAATACCAAGCAAGGTATTGTCCTTTAATAGTACTATTTCTAACAACCACATTCTTACTATGCCAGAAGGCATCCTTTGTATCTAATATAGAATTATTTATTTCTAAGTTCTCAACATATTGGAAAGTATATTTACCTTGTAAATCTACATTATCAATATTAATATTCTTAGATTCAAAGAATAAATATTCACAATTTCTAATCTTAGTATCTAAAACTTTAATATTCTTGGATCTCCAACCAAATTCTAATGAATCTATTTCGGATTTATTAATTTCAATATCCTTACATTCTCTTAAAGCCTTTATACCAAATAATTTTGAATCATTAATTTTAATATCCTTTGAATACCATAAAGCAGCTCTACATAAATTAGTTAATTCACAATTATTGATAGTTAATTCATTATCATGCCAAAAAGGATAACGTAAATTAAAATAACAATTATCAACAATAATATTATTTGATTCTTTTAATGCACTTTCGCCATCTTCTTCGCCATCAAACTTACAATCAATAATCTGTAAATCCTTACTATTATATAAGGCTCTTTCTTCACCAAATCTTTTATTCTTTACTATCTCCATATTCACTCCATTTCATCTAATAAACATACACATTCTGCCAAGGCACCTTCACCTTTTCCCACAAAGCCCATACCTTCGCCTCTTGTGGCTTTGATATTTACTTGGCTAATATCGCAATGTAAATGTGAAGCAACATTTTCTCTCATCTTATCGATATGAGGAGCCATTTTAGGTTTTTCTATCATAATTGTAGAATCTAAATTAATTAATTTATATTTATGTTCTACCATCAATTCATAAGTTTTATCTAATAAAACTAAGGAAGATATGCCTTTATATTTAGGATCCGTATCAGGAAAATGGGTGCCAATATCTTTTAAACCCATTGCACCAATAATTGCTTCAATTATGGCATGTAATAAGACATCAGCATCAGAGTGGCCTAGCAATCCCTTTTCATAAGGAATCTCAACTCCACCAATAATTAATTTTCTTCCTTCAACTAGTTGATGAACATCCTTTGATTGACCTATCCGCATATTTTAACCTCTTTAATATTATCAACTACATTATCATATTCCTTTAATAATACATCCTTTGCTTGATGACCATTGGCAACTAGTACACAATTTTTAATACCCATTGCCTTAGCAGTATCTAAATCATGTAAGGTATCGCCAATAAACATACAATCATCAGGATTTTTATCTTTAATCCAATTTAAAGCAACCTTTATTTTTGATTCAGCATATATATTATCTAATCCTAATACCTCATCAAAATATTCACTTATATTTAATTCTTCTAATTGTTTTTTTAAGGCAACTAAACTAGAAGCACTTAACAATATATTCTTATAACCTTTTTCATGGTTACTTTTTAAAATATCAACAACACCATCAAAAACCTTATATTCATTTTTAAATTCGCAATATTTTTCAAACCACAAATCACCAACTTCTTCATAACTATAACCTTCATCCCATCTAAAACCTACTCTTTCATAATATGCTTTAACAGGAAAAGTAAATTTATGAAGATATTCATCTAAATCCATGATTGGACGTTTTAAGTATTTTTTAATACATTCATTTTCAGCTTTTAAACCAACTAATGTATCATCTAATACTGTTCCATTAAAATCAAAAATTATATATAACATGCTTCAATTATACCAACAAAAAAGACTCTTTCGAGCCTTAATATTTATCCTCTTCCTTAATAGTTTGACCACCATCATCAATAATTTCTAAATCATCATCTTCTAACTCAATCTTTGATAAGTCAATATGAGATTCCGCAAATTTTCTTCTTTCAATTAAATCCCACTTGTTATCTTTTAAAGAAGTAAATCTTGGGTCTAAGGTTAAATCTGAATAAAATTGAGAAACTTGGTCGTTATTAGCACCATATTTTTTTGATACTTCTTCCCATAATTTAGAGAATAGGATGGAACGTTTCTTACTAGATAATACATCGTAAGCAACATCCGTCATTGATTTTACTGCCATAAACTAGCTCCTATAATTAAGTTCAATTTTTCGCTCTATATCGTCTATGATGTAGCGCATTACTACTATATCATCATTTAACAAAAAATCAACTACTTTTACATCAATTTTTACAATACCTTCACTAGTAATAATCTTGGCATAATTTTTGCCTCTAAGATGTAATTCTAAGACATGATCTTCATATTCTTTAAAAAAACATAAGCCATTATCATAGATACAAAACTCACAATTATTAGATTCATTATCGGTATAAGAAAAACATTGTTTATTATCAATATCATCAATATTGACTTTTTCTACTAATCCATTTTCATCATATAATGACACAGTCGCATTCACAGGCTATATTAAATAATAAACAAATAATAAAGTCAAATGATGGTAGAATTATCTATATGAATAAATATAAGGATAAAAAAGTATTGGTTATTGGCCTTGCCAGAAGTGGCATGGCAGCTATAAAAGTATTAGCGAAATTAGGAGCTAATATTACTCTTTCAGAAATTAAACAACCTAATGTAGAAGAGAAAAAGATTCTTGATGAACTAAATGTTAGAATTGTAGATCAAGATTTATCTATCTTTGATGAAGGTTATGACTTGGTTGTGAAAAACCCAGGAGTATCACCAACTGGAACGATTGTTAAAAGGATTAAAGAAAAGAATATTCCTATTATCACCGAAATTGAACTTGCATATAGTATATCTAAACCACAACATTATATTGCCATTACTGGTACAAATGGTAAGACTACTACCACTACTTTGGTATATGAATTATTAAAAAAGGCCTTTAAAGATAAAGCCTTAGTTGGTGGCAATATTGGTACTCCACTATGTGAATTAGTTTTAGAACATGACCTTATGAATAATGAAGGTTATTATATATCACTTGAAATATCAAATCATCAATTAGTTGATATTGATACCTTTAGACCACAAATCGCTACAATTATAAATCTAACTCCTGACCATTTAGAAACAATGGGTTCATTAGAGAACTATTACAAATCAAAAACAGAAGTCTATCGTAATATGAAAGATAATGATATCTTCCTATTTAATAATGATGATCCTGTTATTAAAGAATATACTGATAAATATCCAATACATTGTAATATTCAAACATTCTCTTTAGATAATGTAGATACCTATGCCTATATTAAAGATGGTTATATCTATATTAATAAGGAAAGAGTTTTACCATTAAATGTAATTAAACTTGTTGGTAAACATAATATTCAAAATATTATTATTTCTATTATGGCAGCTAAAGCCTTAGGAATAAGCAACGAAGATATTATAGAAACAATCTCTAACTTTAAAGGTGTTGAACATCGTATTGAATTTGTTAGAGAGATTGATGGTGTTAAATATTATAACGATTCTAAAGGCACAAATACTGATGCTTCAATAACTGCTATTAAAGCCTTTGATGGCAATATCATATTACTTGTTGGTGGTTATGAAAAAGGTTTAGATATGTCAGAGATGAGAAAATATATGTCTAAAGTAAAACAAGTAATTGGCTATGGTGCAGCAGGTAAAAGAATTGCTGGAGACTTAGTAGATAATCCTATTATTGTTACTACCCTAGATGAAGCTGTTCAAATTGCGAAAAAGATTGCCATTAAGGGTGATACAGTATTACTATCACCAACTACTTCAAGTTTTGACCAATATAAATCCTATGAAGAAAGAGGAAGACACTTTAAGAGTATCGTTAACTCACTATGAATGATAAGTATATAGGAGTATTTGATTCAGGTATTGGTGGATTAACTGTAGTTAAAGCTTTAATAAAAGCTCTACCTTATCAAAATATTATTTATTTTGGTGATACCAAAAATATGCCATATGGCAATAAAGCAAATGAAGAAATAATAAACTGCGTTAAAAATGCTGTTTCTTTTTTAAATAAATTTGAATTAGAAGCAATTGTTATTGCCTGTAATACTGCTGATTCTGTAGCTTCTAATACAATTAGAAATATCTATAATCTACCAATATATGGAGTAATTGAACCAACTTGTAAAGTTGCTTTAAATACAACTAAGAATAATAAAATTGGTGTTATTGCTACTAATGCTTGTATTGAATCAAATGAATATGAAATTACCTTACATAAATATAACAATACTGTAAATGTATATTCCAAAGCCTGTCCTTTATTAGCCCAATTTATAGAAGAAGGTAATTTTGATATTGGTAATGATCAAATGCGTTCCATGATTAAGGATTATGTTGACCCATTAATTAAAAAAGATATTGATACTTTAATATTAGGATGTACTCATTATGATTTAATTATGGATATATGTAGGGATATGTATCCTAATATTCAAATACTATCTTCATCACAATGTGTTATTGAAGATGTTAAAAAAGAAATAATTAATAATGAAAATAAAAATGCTGATAGACAATATTATGTATCAGCTGATAGTAATAAATTTAAACAAATTGTATCTTCCTTTATGGGAGATATTGAGGTTAAAGAAGCAAATAATAACTAATGGCGGCCCTGACAGGAATCGAACCTGTATCTAACCCTTAGGAGGGGTTTATTCTATCCATTGGACTACAGGGCCACAAATTAATTATACAACGGTGTTCCGTATCCTATAATATCAATACTACCTATTGGATATTTAGCCTTACAAACGGCATTATTATAATTTCCTTCAATAGTATAAACATAATAATCATCAACATTTACTACTATACCAACATGATCACTCCTATAGTCATGACCATCAACAAATTCTATTTCACCATTTTCATTTACGACAGTTGTTGCTAAATCAAAGAAAACAACCATGCCAATATCAGGAGTTTCACTTCCACTAAGCCATAAACCTAAATTTTTAAATTGTTCATAGCCACTAGATACACTATAAAATCTTGGCATTGCACCTTCATCAATTAGGCCTAATTGATCACCACACCACGATACAAATACACAGCACCATGCCATGCCACTTCTTAAACCAAAATAAGAAGTATATTTATAGCCACCATAAGTTCCAACTTCATTATTGGCAATAATGGCGATATTTAATCTATCATCTTCGAAGATATTTCCATATTCTTCTACTTTTGAATTGTCTTGTAAATATATACTATCTAATTCATAAAGTGGTTTAAATTTTGCTTCTACTTCATCTTCTGAATTAGTAATGTTGGTAAAACCTATTAAATATGTAAATGCTATTAATAGCGTTGGAATCAATATAACTTTTAAAAATTTCAAATCTTGTCTCCTTTTTAAAAACAACATTGATAATTATATAACATTAGTTTAAAAACGCAAAAATCAAACAAAAATAGGACTTACATCCTATTTCTATTTTGAAGGAATATTTTTAATGAAAAAACTTACTACGCTTATATAATATATTAAAATTGTGAAAATATTGTGAAAAAATATCATTTTATGAAATATTTTACTATTTATATGTAAATTTTTTCATTAATTGAAGAAAAAAGGGCTTTCTGAATTATCGTGTGGGTGTGGCCCTTCTTTGACATTAGATGTGGCCCAGTGTGGCCTATCTTTGATTTATAGTGTGTCTTCTTATTTTGATACTCTTATATATGGTGATTAAGCATTATAGGAGGTGATTAGAATAAGAAGATTTTTATATTATGCAAAAGTTAATTGAAAGTATATTTAATATAAAACTAGGCCAAATACAAAAGTTTGAAACAGTTAGTGATGGTGACTCTTTAATAAGTTATATAAGGCTTAAAAGAAGTGATGATATGTTTTGTCCAATATGTAATATTAGATTAATCGGTAATGGTATTAAACCAAAACAAATCAATCATAAGGTATTAACTGACAGAAATATGAAGCTAATCTATGAAGCTAATAGATATAGATGTAAAAGATGTGGCTATTCTACCTTTGAAAAGAACCCCTTCGCGATTAAGGGGTTCAATAACTCGATTCTTGTTATGAATCAAGTAATGATAGATCTACATGACTATCGACTAAATTATACGATGATTGGACAAAAGAATAATATCTCAGCCAATGAAGTTATAAAGTATTTTGATTCATTTGTAGTAGTACCACATATTCCACTACCTACTAATCTTGGTATTGATGAAATACATTCTGATATGGCTAAAAGAAAGGATGCATCATATTTGTGTACCTTAACTGATAATGATGAATTTAAACTTGTTGATATCTTAACTTCAAGAAGCAAATATGAATTGGTTTCATTTTTTGAATCATATCCTATAGAAGAAAGAAAAACAGTTAAATATGTAACTATTGATATGTGGAAGCCTTATAAAGAAATTGCTTTAAAATGGCTTCCTAATTCAATAATAGCGGTCGACCCATTTCATTTAAGTGAACATTTAAGTTTGGATTTTACTAAGATAAGAATAAAAATAATGAACTCCAAGATATATGGATCAAATAGCTATTATCTACTTAAACATTGGCATAAGCTATTAGAATCGGATAAATATATTCTTAATAATGAACCTAAGTATAATCATGTCTTTAAATGTAAATTAAACTATGGAGATTTATTAAAGATGTTATTAGAACTAGATGATGAATTAACTCTAGCTTATGAGTTAAAAGAAAGTTATCGAAACTTTAATAAGCATTCTACTTATGAAACTGCTTCTAGAGATTTAGATGAATTAATATCTTTATTTCAAAAAGCTAATATTAAAGAATATCAAGAATTCGTTGATATCATGATTACTTGGAAGCAAGAGATTATCAATTCTTTTATTATTTCAGATGCAACAGGTCATAGATTATCTAATGCCAAATCTGAAGCAATGAATCAAAACATCAAAACTCATATTAGAATATCTAAAGGTTTAGCTAACTTTTCAAGATTTAGAAAAAGAATGTTGTATTGCTTTAATGATAAGTTATTTGTGGTATTAACAGAAAAGCTTACAACAATGAAAAGAGATTTAAAACAAAAACATAAAGAAGAAAGGAATAAGAAGTTATAATAATCACTACTCTTCTTAATGCTTAATCATCATTAAAAAAAGCAAGTACATTTACACCAACTATGATGTATAAGTACTTGCTTTTGTGTTTAATCAGCCACACTTTAGTTCATTGTGGATTTTTCAAAAAACACACGATAATTCAAATTACCTTTATTAATTGTAAATATTAATTATTTGAATAAGATATCAGGATACGTACCATTATCCTTTAATGCTT
>CAVCTP010000038.1:0-10496 GCA_963605145.1 Tannerellaceae bacterium | reverse complement strand
AGTGATAAAGGCGATGTAATGTTGCCTTTTTTCTTTGTTATAATATATACAGTTAAGTGATTGGAGTGTATATATGTATTCTAGAGTCTTATTAAAACTTTCTGGTGAGGCTATTTCCGCAAGCGATTTTCCGTTTAGTGTAGATACTTTAAATGATGTAGCTTTACAAATTAAACAAATAAGTGAAATGGGCGTTAAGGTCGGAATAGTTGTTGGTGGTGGTAATATCTGCCGTGGTAGAATCTTTGAAGAATTAGGTTTTGATAGAATTAAATCAGATTATACTGGTATGTTTGCTACTGTAATAAATGCTGTTATGCTAGAAAATGCTTTAAATAGAGTTGGTTGTAAGGCTGTTGCAATGTCTGTTATTAAAGCACAAAATGTTGAAGATTTTAGTGTTGAAAGAGCTAATGAAATGCTTGATAAAGGTTATGTAGTAATATTTGGTGGTGGATATGGTGAACCATATTATTCTACTGATTCTGGTGCTGCTCAAAAGGCTATAGATATTAATGCTGAAGTAATTTTAATGGCTAAATCAGGAGTAGATGGAATATATGATAGTGATCCTAATACAAATAAAAATGCTGTTAGATATGATGAAATTACTTATCAAAGGATTTTAGATGATAACTTAAAGGTAATAGATTCTCAAGCTGCAGAGATGTGTGTTAAATCAGGTATTCCAGGTTTTGTATTTAATATGAATGATGAAAATAATATAGTTAAAGCTGTTAAGGGTGAAACTATAGGAACAATAATAAAATAAAGGAGAATTTATGGAAAACAATTTTGTAAGTAATGCAAATGAGAGAATGGATAAGACTATTGCGAATTTCGAAGATAATTTAAAGAAAGTAAGAACTGGTCGTGCTAATCCTAATATGCTTGATGGTATTATGGTTGATTATTATGGTTCACCAACACCTATCAACCAATTAGCATCCGTTTCTGTTCAAGAAGGTAAGACTATTGTTATTAAGCCTTTTGATCCACATTGTGTTAAAGATGTAGAACGTGCTATTAATACATCTGATTTAGGTTTACCTCCTCAAAATGGTGGTGATGTTATTAGAATCACAGTTCCTGCATTAACTGAAGAAACAAGAAAAGGTTTTTGTAAGGATGTAGATAAGATGGCCGAAGAGGCTAAGGTTAATATCCGTAATGTTAGAAGAGATGTTAATGATTCTATCAAGAAAGATAAGACTATTCCTGAAGATATGTCTAAGGCTTATTTAGATGATATTCAAAAGGCTACTGATAAAGCTATTGAAAAGGTAGAAAAGATTGCTAGCGAAAAAGAAAAAGAAATAATGACTTTATAATGAATAATCTTAAGCATTTAGCGATTGTTATGGATGGCAATGGTCGCTGGGCAAAGCAAAATAAGCTACCTCGTAGTGCTGGACATTATAAGGGTGTTGAAGTACTACGTAATATAACCATATACGCAAACAAGTTAGGCATTAAGTGCCTAACTGTTTATGCATTCTCTACCGAGAATTGGAAACGTTCTTTAGATGAAGTAAATTATATTATGTCTTTACCAAAAATATTCTTTAGTAAATATATTCAAGAATTAATGGATAATAATGTAAGAATAATGATTATTGGTGATAGGGATAAGGTTCCTAAAGAAACAATGAATGTTATTGATGAAGCAATTGAAGAAACCAAGAATAATAGTGGTTTAATATTAAACTTTGCTTTTAATTATGGCGGAAGAGATGAAATAGTAAAAGCAGCAAAAAAATATGCAGTAGACTATGCTAGCGGTAAGGTTAATGATTTAAGTGAAGAAGAATTTAGTAATTATCTATATACCAAAGATTTACCAGAAGTAGATTTATTAATTAGAACTGGTGGAGAAAAAAGATTATCAAACTTTTTATTATGGCAAGTAGCGTATGCTGAATTTATTGTTATTGATACTTTATGGCCTGAGTTTGATAATAAATGTTTAGATTCATGTATTGAAGAATATAACCATCGTAAACGTAATTTTGGAGGTCGTGATGAAACAAAGAGTAACTAGTGCAGTGATTATTGGCATATTAACTATTGCTTGTTGTTATTTTGGTTCTTGGCTATTTAAAATTGCTTTAGCATTTATTGGCATTAGCGCAACATATGAAGCTATTAAAATTAGAAAAGATAAATTCAATTATTTATTATTTATAATTATGCTTTTATCTGTTATAGGTATTTGGGTAGTTAATAAACATTTAATAAGCATTATCTTATTTGAAATAGTTGTATTATTAACAATCTCTGTATTTGATGAAAAAGAAAACTTATTAGATATATCTTATGTATTATTGATGTCTATTGTTGTTGGCTTTGCTTTGCATTATTTAGATTATGTCGAAACATATTCTAAATGGATGATGGGCTATGTCTTTATTATTTGTTATCTAACAGATATATTTGCCTTATTTACCGGTATGAAATTCGGTAAACATAAATTAAATGAAAGAATATCACCTAAAAAGACTATTGAAGGTGCTATAGGTGGTTGGTTATTTGGCTTTATGTTTTCTTTGTTATGGGCATCATTCTTTAATTTCTTTGGTTTTAAACCATATATTATTGTTATTTCATCATTGACTCTACCTATAGTTTCTCAAATTGGTGACTTAGTATTTTCAATGATTAAAAGATATTTTGGTGTCAAAGATTATTCACATTTGATACCAGGACATGGAGGAATATTAGATAGATTTGACTCTTTGATATTTAGTATAATATTTTTAGGAGCACTTCTTAGTTTATTAGTATAGTATGAGAACAATTATTTTAATGGGAGCCTCTGGTTCAATAGGCACACAGACTGTTGATGTCATTAGAGAACATTCTGTTGACTTAAAACTAGTAGGTGTTAGTGTTGGCTATAATGTTAATTATCTAATTAAATTATTAGATGAATTTTCAGATATTAAATATGCCTATACAATCGAAAAGAATTTAGATTTAATGAGTAAATATCCTAAAATCAAGTTTTATTATGGTGAAACTGGATTAGAGGAAATGGCTAGACTTGATGATTATACAACTCTAGTTAATGGTTTAGTTGGCTTTGTTGGTTTTAAACCAACAATAGAGGCTATTAAGAAAAAGAAATATGTTGCCTTAGCTAATAAAGAAACATTTGTAGGTGGTGGTAGAATCATCAATGAATTATTAAAACAATATGGTGCAATCTTAAGACCTATAGACTCGGAACATGTTGCCTTATGGCAATGTATGAGAGGACACAGAAAAGAAGATATTAGAAGATTAATTATTACCGGATCTGGTGGTTCATTTAGAAATTTAAGAAGAGATGAATTAAAAAATGTAACCTTACAAGATGCCTTAAAACATCCAGTATGGTCTATGGGTAATAAGATAACAATAGATTCTGCCACTATGATGAATAAGGGTTTTGAAGTAATAGAAGCTCATTATATGTTTGGTATACCATATGAAAAGATTGATGTTGTATTACACTCACAATCAATTGTTCATAGTATGGTTGAATATAATGATGGTTCAATTATTGCCCAACTTGGCATGCCTGATATGCATTTAATGATTAAATATGCTTTACTTGCCCCATATCATGATTATGATAAGACATCTAAATACTTAGATTTTGATACTTTAACTACTTTGAATTTTAAGAAGATGGATTATGAAAGATATCCATTAGTAAAGTTAGCTAAAAATGTTGGCAACTACGAAGGCAATTTCGGTGCCGTACTAATCGGTGCAAATGATGAAGCAGTTGATTTATTCTTAAAAGAAAAGATTAAATTTATTGATATTGAAACATTTATCTTTAATACCTTAAAGGATGCGAAATTTATTAAAGAACCTACAGTTGAAGAAATTGTAGCATCACATAAATGGGCTAAAGAATATGTTGATAAATTATGGGCAAACTCCTACTTGTAGGAGTTTTAATTTAATAATGTTAAAATTATATCTATGTTAGAGACTATTAAAACTATTATACTTTTTATTATTTTAATGACTGTACTTATTTCGGTACATGAATTAGGGCATTTAATTGCTGCTAAGATTTTTAATGTTTATTGTGGTGAATATTCTATTGGTATGGGACCAAAGATATATTCTCATCAATTTAAAGAAACTAATTTTTCAATTAGAGCACTTCCAATTGGTGGTTTTGTTTCTATGGCAGGAGATGAAGAAAATGGATTAGAAACAAAAACCGATACAACTAATATTCCTATTGAAAGAACATTAAATGGTGTTGCTAAGTGGAAAAAAATCATCATTATGTATGCTGGAATATTTATGAACTTTGTTCTAGCTATATTAATATATTCTGGTATCTTACTTTATAATGGCTCTTATGCTAAGGATACTAAACCTATTATTTCTTCTGTGGTGGAAAATTATCCAGCATATAATGCAGGACTTAAAGAAGGAGATATTATCACTCATATTGAATTTGATAATGGTGCTAGTATGTCACCTAAAACATATTCCGAATTATCTATCTTTGCTTTATCATATTATGAAGATGGACCTTGGCATTTAAAAGTATTAAGAGATGGTGAAACTTTAGATTATGATATTGATCCAATCTTAGAAGATAATAGATATGTTATTGGTATAACATTCTCTAATACATATGTTAATTATGTGGATATTAATATCTTTAATTGTCTAATATATGGCTTTGAATATGCCTTAATGATAGTTAGAATAACTGTTAATTCGTTAATCACTTTATTAAAAGGAGTAAAGTTAGATTCTTTAAGTGGTCCAATAGGCATATATACAACTGTTAAAACAGCTAATGATTATGGACTATTATATTATCTACAACTTATCGCAATGATATCAATCAATGTTGCTGCCTTTAATACTTTACCTTTACCAGTATTAGATGGTGGAAGGGCATTCTTATTGTTAATAGAGATTATTATTGGTAGACCTATTTCTAAAAAAACTGAAGAAATAATAATGCAGATATCAGTTGCACTTATATTAATGTTATTTGTTTATGTATCATTTAATGATATTGGTAGACTTATAGGAGGCTAAAAATGAGAATATTAGTTACTGGTGGTACAGGCTTTATTGGTTCACATACTTGTGTAGAACTAATTAATGCAGGACATGAAGTTGTTATTGTTGATAATTTATATAATTCATCTATTGATGTTTTAGATAAAATTGAAACAATATGTGGAATTAAACCTAAATTTTATAAGGTAGATATTTTAGATAAACAAAATTTAGAAGAAGTATTTAAAGAAAATAAATTTGATGCATGTATCCATTTTGCGGGATATAAAGCCGTAGGTGAATCATGTCAGATTCCTTTAACATATTATCGTAATAATGTTTCTGGTTCTTTAAATCTATACGAATTATTAATTAAATATGGTGTTAATAATCTAGTATTTTCTTCTAGTGCTACAGTTTATGGCAATAATTTTGAAGTTCCATTTAAAGAAGAATATGGTTATGGTACAACTACTAATCCTTATGGAACTACAAAGTTAATGAATGAGATGATTATTAATGATTTATGTAAAGCAAATAGTAATATGTCTGCTGTTATATTAAGATACTTTAATCCAATTGGTGCTCATGAATCAGGATTAATAGGTGAAATACCTAATGGTATTCCTAATAATCTAGTTCCTTATATTGCTCAAGTTGAAAAAGGACAAAGAGAATATTTAAAGGTATTTGGTGATGATTATGATACAAAAGATGGAACAGGTGTAAGAGACTATATCCATGTTGTAGATCTTGCCAAAGCTCATATTAAAGCTATTGAATATGCTTATAATCACAAGGGTAGCGAAACAATTAATGTTGGAACTGGCATTGGTTATAGTGTATTAGAAATCTTAAAAGCTTATGAAAAGGCTTGTGGACATGAAATAGCTTATAAGATAGTTGAAAGAAGGCCAGGGGATATCGCCACTTGTTACGCAGATACAAATAAGGCTAAGAAATTATTAAACTTTGAAACCCAATATGGTATTGATAAAATGTGTGAAGATACATATCGTTTCTATTCAAATTTAAAATAATATCGATAAATTTATAGATAAATAAATAGACAAATAAGAATTAATATTTATTGACAAATATAATGATATAACTATATAATTTTGTTAATGACAAACAATACTTTTGTTGAAGCAATGTTAAATTCATTAGTTCCTATATCACATTTAAATCAAGGTAAGGCTGCTAAGATTATCAATTCTTTAGGACCGGATGATGTAAAGATAATTGTTAAAAATAATGAACCTATGGCTGCCATTATTCCCATAGAAAGATTTTCTGAACTTGTAAAAGCAGAAGAAACATTGAAAGGCAAGAAATGAGTAATAAAAGAAAAGTAAGAATTGATCGTCTTATTATTTTGATATTAACAGCATTACTATTATGCTGTCTTTTAGGTTTTGGTATTTATAAATTATTTTCTTATTTATTTAGTAGTAAAGAAAATAAGAAAGAAAATACCAATATTAGTGTAGAAACAGTTGATGATATTAAATTAACTTTAAATGATTATCAAATCTATTTTGATGAAAATAATGATATAGGTTTTTCTTTTATAATTGCTGATGTTGATTTTAGTTCTAATAAGGCAATATCTTTTGATTTTGCATGTCTACAAACATCAGAAAAGTTATATTTAAATGATGTTAATAAATATCTAAATAAATTAGAATTAGCGGGTTATGATATTAATAAATTAGGAATAGATAATAGTTCAATTGTAACTGAACAAAATACTATCAATAGAAAGATATTTATTCCTTATACTACTGATTCATATAATTTAACGGTTTATAATTCTATCAATACTTCTAATTCCTTAAACTTTGATTTAACTAAGGATAAGATAAATGCTACAACATTAAAATTAGATAATGATAATGAAGAAGTTGTAGTAGGTGATACTAGTATTTATGTAAGTAATGCTTATATTTCTACCTTCATGTTACATAATGGTGAAGCTTATGAGATAAGTTCTTCTTCAAAGATTTATTCTTTTGAAATAACAGTAAATCAAACTGAGGATAATGTAAAAATTGAAGACGCAATATTTATTCAAAATGGTACTGATGAACAAATTACATGCAAAGGTAAGGATTATAAAGCAATTGATATGGATAATATCATTGATGTTAATTTAAGTAATGGTACAAAGGGCGGCTTATTCTTTGAAGTATATTCAAATTCCGATACTGTTGAAGATGGTATATTATTATTAAAATTCTCTAATAAGCAAGAGTGGGTTGAAATATCGACAAAACAAGAATGATGATTAAGAAAATATTTATTACATTATTAGTTACTATAAATGCATTGGTTATAATACCAAATTTTCTTAATGATAATGTTAATGCTGATTCATTCCCATGTGAGATATATTCCGTTGATTATATAAATGATCAAGGTGGTTTTGATAATATTGGCTGTTATTCAGATTATGCTAGCGCAAAAGCTAAGATGAAAGAGAATGAAGACTATGTTGTAAGACATGCACAAGGTTATTCTCCTACTAAAATTGTCGCTATGAATTCAGGACTAGTTTATTCATATCCTAGAGGTTCATCATCTACGATGAATATCTATCAAGATTATTCAAATAAAAACAATACCACAACAACATATTTAACTAGTAGATATGAGATGACTTATGTTGATACAGAATATATGTCAGCTGTTAAAGGACACGAAGCAGAAGGTTATACCAAGGTAATAATGAATGGATTTGAAGGTTATGCCGATACAGAATATTGTGATTTAGTTCCTTCTAAATATATTGATAATGGTATTCCTATTTATTTAGGTGGTTCATATGGTTCTAATTCTATTGAAGCGGTAGAGGTTATAGTTGAACCTAATTATTATGTATTAAAACAAAATAATAATTATGTTGATTTAGAATTTCATTATCATCAAGCATATCCTGATTCTAATGGCTATGCCCAATCTTTTACTTTAAAAGTAGATAATGGGGCAAACTATACTTTCATGACTATTGGAACTAAATATTATTCTGATGATGGCATTAATTTCTATACAGATTATAAGAAAACTAATAAGGTTGGTACTTGTTATAACTATTATCAATTTTTATCTATAAGAACAAAGACTTCTATTAGTGGCTCTACTATGGATAATTTCATTAAATCATTAAGAAGCGATTATTCCGATTCTGTAATATATGGAAAATGTAGTTCATTTGTTTCATTAGGTGAAAAATATGGCGCTAATGGTGCTTTAATATTTGCCTTAGCTTGTCAAGAATCGGCTTATGGTATATCTGGATATGCCAAAAATAGAAATAATTTATTTGGTTGGAATGCATATGATGATTCACCTAATGATGCTTCTTATTTTTCTTCGGTTGATGTTGCCATTAAAGAACAAATGGGCAGAAATCTAAGAAAATATGCTGATATAAATGATTATCGTTATAATGGCACCTATGTTGGTTCTAAAGGCTCTGGTTTTAATTTAAAATATGCCTCAGATCCATATTGGGGTATGAAAATAGCAGCCATATATTATAACTTAGATAAATTCTCATGTGGTGGCAATGGTAAACTAACAGATCATAATAAATATGATTTAGCTTTAATTGAAACATTTAATGCTAATATCTATAAAGACTCTAGTGGTAAAGAAGTATTATTTACCTCAAAATATAATGACTATCGTCAAGAGAATAATATCGTTGTAGTACTTGAAGAAATAGGTGATTATTATAAGATACAATGTTCTAATCCTATTTCTAATGGCCAATTAATTACCGATGTAGAAGGTATATATGAATACTCTTGGTCTGAATCAGTTGCTTATATTAAAAAATCAGATGTAACTTTAATAACTAATAACAATACTATTAAAAAAGTAGATGAACAAATAGAACATGATCCAATTACTGTGGTTGATGAATTAAATATGTCAGATGGTATTATTACTATCAGTGGAATAGGTGCATTAAGTAACTATAACTACAATAATGCTGATGATATAACTCATAAGATTAATATCTATGATTTAAATACTAATCAATTAGTTAAAACTATAGAATGTGAACATTTAGATACTAGTTGGTATGTTATAAATGATGGTTATTCATATACCTGGGCTGGTTTTAAAGCACAAATAGATATTAAAGAATATTCTAATAGTACTTATATATTTAAATTAGAAACCACTTATAAGAGCCAAACAATTGAAACCTTATTAACAAGTTCTAATAGAGATTTATCATTATTTAAAAATACTATATCTGATAAATTCTACAAACTAGCAACCAATGATATTTATAATTATCGAATTGAATTAGATATTATGAATAATACTTTAGATTACACAAATATCAATAAACCAAGTAGATTATCATCACTTGCGACTATTGATAATATTACTTATGACTTAGATAATAATACTATTACCTTTAAAGGTGTTGGTATGATTTATTATTTAAATTATGCTGAAAATGCAAATATTCATAAGATGTATTTGATTCAAGGTGATAATATTATTGAACTTGAGACCAAGACTGTAGAAAGTGAATTTGATTATAAAACATTCTATGATTCTTCATATGATATGACTTATATATGTTATGAAGCTACAGCTGATATAACAACATTAAGTGGTGATTATAAGATTGGTTTAGAAATAAGTAATGGCGAATATAAAGACTTTATTATCTTAACTAATAGATTTAATGATCCACATAATACTTTAAGTAGTGATAATGTAGATATTACTTATTCAGTTAATGAAAATAATAGATATGAAATTATTATGAATGTAGATAGGAAGGACTAAAAATGAAAAGTTTTTTTGCGAATAAAATGAATATATTATTAACTTTCTTATTAACAACATTACTTGTTGCCTTAGGATTTTGTGGCTATAAGTTAATTTCCAATAATAAAAAAGTCTATGTTCCTGATTTTTCATTAAAAAGTGAAGAAGAGATTAATACTTGGTGCAATAGTTTAGAAACTAATCCATGTACTATCACTAGTGAATATTCTGATACTGTAGAAAAGGGTAAATTAATATATCAATCAATTAAAGCTGAAGAAGAATTAACTGATAAAATTTCATTTATCATATCTTTAGGCAAAAAAGTTGAATTACCTACAATAGATGAAAATACAACTAAACAAACAATCGATGATTGGCTTTCTACAAATGGTTTTAAGAATATCTTATATATTGAAGAATATTCTGATACTGTTGTTACTGGCAATGTTATAAAAGTTGAATGTGCTGATTTAAATGATATTAATTCTGAAGTTAAAGTATTTATATCAAAAGGTAAGAATGTTACTCCAGAAGATACTTTTGATGTGGAATATGGCACGTATATAGGTTTGTCACAATCAAAGTTTGAAGAAGCGGTAAGCAAAATTGGTTTAAAAGCAACTCATGATTCAAGCAAAGATGCTTACAGTTCAACAATTGATGAA
>CAVCTP010000037.1:0-10576 GCA_963605145.1 Tannerellaceae bacterium | reverse complement strand
TGAGTTTTGAATCTGTATTTGGTGCCCTATTTGCTTGGATTATCTTAAATCAAGCTTTAAGTTTAAGAGAAATAATCGGTGGTACTTTAATCTTTATTGCGATAATAATTGCAGAATAATAACTTAATAAATTTTGTACATGTAATATCCAAAGTACTTGACATATGTCAAGTATTTAGACATATTCAGATCAACAACTCAGAAAAATATTGATTTGACGATATTTTTGGTCATAAAAATATTGTTCTAATGATATTTTTCTTAGTTGAATTAAAATAAGTGATTTTGGTTTCATGCTATTATTTAGGTGTATGATTAAAAACATTATTTTTGACATGGGCAACGTCTTAATAGATTTTAAACCTGACTTATTCTTAGAAAAGATGGGTTTAAGTGATCCTAAAGATAGAAAGATAATTCTTGATAATTGTGTTGAAAAAGATTATTGGCTCCAATATGATTTAGGCAAAATCAATATAAATACTCTAATTCAAAAATCCTTAGATAATGTTCCTGATAATTTAAAAAAATATACTAAAGAAATAATTAGAAATTGGTATAAATATGCTGATGTAGTAAAGGGAATGCCAGAATTAGTTCAAGAATTAAAAGATAAAGGTTATAAATTATATCTATTATCTAATGCTGGTTATAATCAACCATCATATTTCAAAAAATTTCCTTATAAACTTGATGGCCAAGTTGTTTCTGCCTTTTATCATGTAGCTAAACCAGATGCTAAGATATATGAGATACTATTAAATAAATATCACTTAAAAGCAAATGAATGCTTATTTATTGATGATAGACCAGCAAATGTTCTTGGAGCTGCAGATCAAAGAATTGCAGTTGGATTAACATTTACAAATATAAAAGAATTAAGAAAGGACTTAAAGAAATATTTATGAGAAAGAATTTAGGCGCAAAATCTTGTTTATATCCAGAACCAGTTATCGTTGTTGGAACATATGATGAAAGTGGTAAAGCCGATGCCATGACTGCTGCTTGGGGTGGCATATCTGATACAAATGAATTAATGTTATGTTTATCATTTGAACATAAAACAACGCAAAACATCTTAAATAAGAAATGCTTTACAGCCTCTGTTGGTACTAAAGATACATATATCCAATGTGATTATGTAGGTATGGTAAGTGGCAATGATGTAGAAGATAAATTAGATAAATGTGGTCTACATCAAATTAAAGCAGAACATATTGATGCTCCAATATTTGAAGAATTACCATTTGCTTTAGAATGTGAATTAATATCATATGATAAAGAAAATGGTCATCTATTCGCTAAGATTATTAATATATCAGTTGATGAAAAAGTTATGAGTAACGATAAGGTTGATATCAATAAATTACAACCTATTATCTTTGATGGCTTAAATAATACATATAATATTATTGGTGAAAAGATAGGTAATGCCTTTGTAGACTACAAGAAAATAGAAAATGAAAAATAAATATAAATCAGTTGGATTAAATTATGATTTAATCCTAGAAAAATATCCTAATATTGATGAATATGAAGAAATAGTTAATTCTTATCTTTCTGATGAGTTTTTTGTTGATTTAAAAAAGATGTTGAAAGATGAAGATTATGCTTTGGCTAAAGATGCCACAAAAGGTTTATATATCTTGGCATCAGAATTATGTTTATATCCTTTATATGAAGCCTTATTAGATATGTATGAAGATTTTGAATATGAAAGTTTTCAAGATTTAGATAATCATTATAAAGAAATGTTTGAAGTATATAAAAAGATAAGAGGTGTCTTCCATGCGTGATTGTGTTGTAGTTGGGGCAGGTCATGCTGGAGTAGAAGCTGCGATGTCTTTAGCTCATGCGGGTAAAGATACCGTACTTGTTACTATCAAATTAAAACATATCGCCAAGATGCCATGTAATCCATCAATTGGTGGCCCCGCAAAAGGAATAGTTGTAAGAGAAATAGATGCTTTGGGTGGAGTTATGCCTAAGGTTGCCGATAAGACGGCTTTACAATTTAAGATGCTTAATACTACTAAAGGCCCAGGCGTTTGGAGTATGAGAGTCCAATCTGATAAACTTGCTTATTCGGCTATGATGCAAGACTTGTGTCTTCATACCGAAAATCTAACAGTTATTGAAGATATTGTTGAAGAAGTAATATGTGAAAATAATTGTTTTAAAGCTGTAAGACTACAAAAATCAGGCATCATTGAAGCCAGAGCTTGTATTCTAACAACCGGAACCTATATGGACTCAACAGTTATGATATCTTCCGATACTAGAAGCGAAGGTCCAGATGGTGATAAAACAACTAAAAATCTAAGTGCTTCTTTAAGAAATTTAGGTATCAAATTATTTAGATTAAAAACTGGTACACCTCAAAGAGTATTAACTAGTTCTATAGATTTTTCTAAAACTAAATATGAACCAGGTTCATCAGATTTTTTACATTTCTCCGAGGAAACTAAAAAAGAAGATATACTTGCTCCAGACAAACAAGTTCCATGTTACTTAACTTATACAACTGATGAAACATTAAAGATAATTAGAGAAAATCTAAATAAATCATCAATGTATTCCGGTGTAGTAAAAGGAATAGGACCTAGATATTGTCCTTCTATTGAAGATAAGGTAGTTAGATTCTCTGATAAACCAAGACATCAATTATTCTTAGAACCAGAATCAGAGTCATTAAATACTACCTATGTTCAAGGTTTTTCAACATCTATGCCACGTGATGTACAAGAAAAAATGGTCCATTCTTTAATCGGTCTAGAACATGCCGAAATTGTTAAATATGCCTATGCTATTGAATATGATGCAGTCGATCCTTTGCAGGTTAAGGCAAACCTTGAATTAAAACAAATTAATAATCTATTTATATCTGGACAAATACTAGGTACTTCAGGATACGAAGAAGCTGCAGGACTAGGAATTATGGCTGGTATAAATTGCCGCAGAAAACTAGATAATGAAGAACCATTAATCCTAAAAAGAGATGAATCTTATATTGGCGTTATGATTGATGACTTAGTTACTAAGGGTACTAATGAACCATATCGTCTATTAACTTCCCGTGCGGAATATCGTCTACTTTTAAGACATGATAATGCTGATCAAAGATTAATTAAATATGGTTATGAAAATAAGTTAATATCAGAAGATAGATATCAAAAATATCTAGAAAAGATGGATAAAATCCATGAGTTAAAACAATATTTAAAAGAAGCTAAGGTTTTAAAATCATCTGGTATTAATGAATATCTAGAAAGTATTGGTTATCCTAATCAAGATGCTTCATTTAATGCTTATGAACTAATACGTCGTCCTAATGTTGAGTTATCTAAAGTGTTAGATTATATGAATGTTGAATATGATTTAGAAATAGCTAAACAAGTGGAAATCGAAGTTAAATATGAAGGATATATTGAAAAGGCTAAAAGAGAAGCTCAAAGAATGTTAAAGATGGATAATATTAAACTTCCTGATGATATCGATTACCTACATTTTGACAATCTTGCCTTAGAAGCAAGACAAAAATTAGATAAGATTAGACCACATTCTTTAGGTCAAGCATCAAGAATTTCTGGTATTAATCCTAGTGATATACAAGTACTTGCCATCTATTTAAAACAAAGAAATAACTAAGAGGACTCTATATGAAACAATATCTTGATTTATGTAAATATGTTCTAGAAAATGGTGAAAAAAGATTAGATAGAACAGGTACCGGAACTATCTCTAAATTTGGCTATCAAATGCGTATTAATCTAGAAGATGGTTTTCCTCTACTTACAACTAAGAAAGTCTTTTATCGTGGTATATTTGAAGAATTACTATGGTTTTTAAAAGGTGAAACAAATATCAGACCCCTTGCTTTAAAGAATGTAAAGATATGGAATGATTGGCCATATGCCAAATATAAGAAATCTTGTGAATTTAAGAATGAAACAATGGAAGAATTCATTCAAAAGATTTGTGATGATGAAGATTTCGCTAATAAGTGGGGAGATCTCGGGCCAGTATATGGTAAACAATGGCGTGATTTTGATGGAGTTGATCAAATCAGTGATTTAATCAATAATCTAAAAAATAATCCCTTCTCAAGAAGACACTTAGTAGTAGCCTATAATCCTGCCGATGTTGATAAGATGGCCTTGCCACCTTGTCATGCCTTCTTCCAATTTTATGTTAGTGCTGATAAAAAGAAATTATCATGCCAACTATACCAAAGAAGTGCTGATTTATTCTTAGGAGTACCATTCAATATTGCTTCTTATTCTTTACTATTATCGATGGTTGGACAAGTATGTGGCTATGAACCATACGAGTTTATTCATACCTTTGGTGATGCTCATATCTATCTAGACCATATCGAACAAGTTAAGCAACAATTATCGCGTGAGCCTAAACCACTTCCTAAATTATGGCTAAATCCGGATATTAAAGATATCTTTGACTTCACTATTGATGATATTAAAGTATTAGACTATGATCCATGGCCTGCAATAAAGGCAAAGGTGTCAGTATGATAAGTTTTTCTGTTGCTATTGACCCAAATAAGGGTATAGGTATAAAAGGCTCTTTACCTTGGCATATTAAAGATGAATTAAAAATCTTTAAAGCTAATACCATGGGTAAAAACATTGTCATGGGCCAAACTACCTATGATAATCTTCCTAATAAATTAGAAGGAAGATACAAAACAATTATCTCTACTAATACTAACTATCATCCAGAAGGTGTGGATGTAGTTAATAATCTACAAGAATTTATTGAAAAACATCAAGATGACGAAGAAGAATATATCATCTGTGGTGGAGCATCAATATATAGACAAACATATAAATATGCCAAGAAAGCTTATGTATCATTTATTAAAAAAGAATATGAAGTTGATACAAAATTTGATGAATTTAATTTAAGTGATTGGACAATCACTAAAGAAGTAGAATATGAAGAATTTATATATCGTGAATTAAGAAGAGATATATAAATCTACAATGTTATAATTTATAAGAAATGAATATAGGAGTAATTGGTTCGGGCTTTATAGTTGATGTTTTTGTTAAAGGCATGGCTGCTTATAAACATGTCAATTTATATGCTATATGGGGCCGACATGAAGAAAAGATTAAAAAATTTACTTGCTTTAATAAGTACTATACCAATATAGATGATTTTTTAAATGATACAAATATTGATGTTGTCTATGTTGCTATACCTAATGGTTTACACTTTGATTATGCTTATAAAGCTTTAAAAGCTAATAAACATGTCTTATTAGAAAAACCTTTCTGTAAGAATTATAAACAAGCTAAGAAATTAGTTGATTATGCTAAAAGTCATAATTTACTTTTATTTGAAACAATTATGACTAAATATACTCCAGCATATCTAAAGCTACAAGAATCTATTAAAGATTTAGGCGAAATTAAAATGATTAATTGTAGTTTTTGTCAATATTCTAGAAGATATGACAAATTTAAAAATGGCGAGATATTACCAGCCTTTGATTATAAATTAGCTGGTGGTGCCTTAATGGACTTAGGTGTTTATACTATCCACTTTGTAACTGATATATTTGGTATGCCAAAGGATGTTAAATATTATCCAAATATTATTAATAAAGTTGATACCTCAGGAACATTAATATTAGACTATAAAACATTTAAAGCAACATTGGTATTTGCCAAAGATTGTAAGTCTCCATCATATTGTCAAATACAAGGTGATAAGGGCTATATTAGAGTTAATTCTACAGCTTCAAGAGTTGCGGATTATGAATTAGTCTTAAATGATGGTAATACAAATGAATTTAAACAAGAAGATAATTCGGAATTTTCTGCTTGGAAATCGTTGTATGATGAATTTATGAACTTATATGAAAGTAATGATTTAATAACTTCATATAAACATCTAGAAGATACTTTAAGGGTACAAAAGGTATTAGATAAAGCAAGAATTAGTGCCAATATAGATATTGATTAAAATGGACTTTATTAAAGAATTAGAAAAAAGAAATATTATTTTAAGTGACCATATGCTTGAACAACTAGAAACATATGCTTCTTACTTAAAAGAATATAATGAAAAAATCAATTTAACTGCCATCACTGAACATGATGAGGTTTTTAATAAACATTTCTATGATTCTTTATTATTAATGGATAGAAAGTTAACAGGAACTCTAGTAGACGTAGGAAGCGGTGCTGGTTTTCCAGGTGTAGTATTAAAGATTGCCAATCCTGATTTAAAAGTAATCTTAATTGAACCTATTAAAAAAAGATGTATCTTTCTAGAATCATTAATTGAAAAACTTGATTTAAAAGATATTGAAGTAATAAATGATAGAGGTGAAGATTATTCTATTAAGCATCGTGAAGAATATGATTATGTAACTGCTAGAGCAGTAACAAATCTTAATGCTTTAATTGAAATATGTGGAGCCATGGTTAAGGTTAAAGGATATTTCATTGCCTTAAGAGGAAAAGATGGCCTAGAAGAGTTGGAAAATGCTGAAAAGGCTATTAAAACGATGGGCTTTAAGATGGAAGTAACCCATGAAGAATGTCTATTTGATGGTTCTATTAGAGTAATTAGTTATTTATCTAAAGAGAGAAAAACGGAAGTAAAATATCCCAGGAAATATAGTATAATTAAGGCGCACACGTTATGAAAGAAATAGTAAAGATTAAGTTAAATAAGATAATACCAAATAAGTCTCAACCAAGACTTGAGTTTTATGATGAATCTATATCAGGACTAGCTGAATCTATTAAGGCTAATGGATTATTACAACCTATAACTGTTAGAAAATCTGGTAATCAATATGAAATTATTGCTGGAGAAAGAAGATATAGAGCAGCCTTATTAAATGGCCAAAAGGATATTGAAGCTATTATCTTAGATAAAAATGATGAAGAAGCCGCTAATTTAGCTTTAATTGAAAATATTCAAAGAGAAAATCTTAATGCTGTTGAACAAGCTCTAGCAATGAAAGCAATCATGAAGTCTAATAATCTAACACAGAATGAATTAGCTAAGAAGTTAGGTTATCGTCAATCTACTGTTGCTAATAAATTAAGATTATTAAAACTTCCTGATTATATTAAACAAGCAATATCACAAGATATTATTACTGAAAGACATGCCAGAGCTCTATTAAATGTACCAGAAGATAAATTAAAAGAAGTATATGAAACAATAGTTGAAAGAAAATATACAGTATCAAAAACTGAAGAATATATTAAAGAACTATCAAGTAAACATAAAAGAAAGGGTGTTTCTAACAATCTAAAGATTGGTGTTAATACCTTAAAACAAGCTTATGACTTATGCCGTACTTCAGGAATAGATGCTGATTGGCAAATAACAGAATATGAAGATAAAGTTAAAATAGTAATTAAGATGAAAAAGTAGAGGACTTATGGCAAAAATAATCGCAATCGCAAATCAAAAAGGTGGTGTTGGTAAAACCACCACAAGTATAAATCTAGCAGCAGGTCTAGCTTATTCTAATAAGCGTGTTTTATTAATAGACTTTGACCCACAAGGTAATGCTACACAAGGTGTAGGACATCGTGTTGGTTTAAATGACTTAACAGTTTATGATGCTTTATTAAATGATATTGATGTTAATAAATGTATCAAAACTCTTAATAAACCACCACTAGATATCTTACCTGCCAATATCAATCTAGCTGGTGCTGATTTACAACTAGCAAAAATTGAAGATGATAGAGAAAATTATCTTAAAAATGCCATTTCTTCTATTAAAGATAATTATGACTATATTATTATTGATTGTCCTCCATCTCTTGGTCTATTAAATACTAATGCTTTAACTGCCTCTGATTCTGTATTGATTCCTGTACAATGTGAATACTATGCTCTAGAAGGTATCACTCAATTACTACAAACTATCAGATTAGTACAAAAATTATTCAATCCAACTTTAAAAATAGAAGGTGTCCTATTAACAATGTATGATGCTAGAACTAATTTAAGTGCTGAAGTTGGTCAAGAAATAAGAAAACATTTTAAAGAAAAGACTTATAAAACATATATCCCTAGAAATATTAAATTATCTGAAGCACCTAGTATGGGAAAATCAATCTTTGATTATGATGTTAATTCCGAGGGTGCTAAGGCTTATGTATCTTTAACTAGAGAACTTATAAGCAATACTACGGAGGAAACAAATGGCTAAGAAAAAATTAGGCAAGGGTTTATCAGAAATATTTGGTGAAGATATTGAATCTTTTATTGATGATATTGATAATAATGCATCTACAAGTTCAAATAAAACTCTAAAAGTTGATGAAATTAGACCAAATCCTTATCAACCTCGTAAAGTATTTGATAAGTCTGAATTAGAAGAACTTGCCAATTCCATTAAAGAAAATGGTGTCTTCCAACCTATATTAGTAAGAAAATCCTTAAGTGGTTATGAGTTAGTAGCAGGTGAGAGAAGATTACGTGCTTCTAAATTAGCTGGCTTAAAAGAAATCCCTGTTATCATTAAAGACTTTAATGATACTCAAATGATGGAAATATCTTTACTAGAAAATATTCAACGTAAAGACTTATCACCAATTGAAGAAGCTAATGCTTATAACCAATTAATTAAGAAATTAAATTATACTCAAGAAGAACTCGCAAAACGACTTGGTAAATCTAGAACTAATATCACTAATATGTTAAGATTATTAGCCCTACCTAGCGAAGTACAAGATATGGTTAATAGTAATAAGTTATCATATGGCCAAGCAAGAACTTTATTAGCACTAGATGATAAAGATCAAATCATTGAACTAGCCAATAAAACTATAAAAGAAGGTTTAAGTGTTAGACAACTTGAACAACTAACAAAAAAACCAGTAAAGAAGGATAAACCTTCAAAAGTAATAAAAACAGATCCATTCATTGAAGATGTTAAACAAACACTACAATCAAAATATTCTACTAAGGTAGAAATAAAAGATAAAAAACTAATCATCCACTATTCCAATACCAATGACCTTAATAGAATATTAGAATTAATGGATGCAATTGAAAAGTAACACAAAGAGACAAGAGTCTCTTTTATTATGCGACTATAATATATGACTTTATAAATAACAATCACACCCGCGCGGGTGAAGCAAAGAACTTGAGTAAGAAAAAGGTTCAAAGGCCTTTAATTATTATTTACTATATCTATCTTTGCAATACTGCATATATCCACGTGAAGTTTGATCTAAAGTAAATGGTGTAAGTGAGATATAGCCATCTTCTAAAGCATTAATATCAATATATCTATTATGTTCATCAATATTTAAGGTAACTCTACCTTTTCCTAAGACAACATATTTACCATCTTCATCTTCATCAAAATAGTAACCTTCATCATATTCTACATAACCAGTACCATCACAAACTCTGATTCCTTTAATATCAGATTCTTTCATATTTGGTACATTTACATTTAAGAAATATTCTTTCTTATTTTCATCTTCTAAATATAACAAAGCAACTTCTTTAGCAACCTTAGCAGCATACTCATATTCTTCAGTATAAGTCTTAGCTGCTAGACTCATTGCGATAGATGGTATACCCATTATTAATCCTTCTCTAGCTGCAGCAACTGTTCCAGAATATATCGCATCACTAGAAACATTCCAAGAAGTATTTATACCTGAAACTACTAAATCAAAATTAATATCTTTAAAGATAAATTGTTTTCCACAATGAACGCAATCTACTGGTGTGCCACCTAATGAATATGCTTTAACAGCACCTTCAACATGCTTTTCTTCAAACTTCATCTTACCTGAAAGAGTAAAGTGGTGAGAATAAGCACTTCTTTGGCTATTAGGTGCGCATACATAAACATTACCTATTGTTGATAACTCTTTAACTAACTTTAATAAACCAATTGAATCAATACCATCGTCATTTGCAACTAAAATATTCATATACTATTTATCTCCCTTAACATTGCTTGTAACTGACTTTCTTCTAATTTAATATATCCACCATCACTTATCATTTTGGCAGTCATATGAATTTGACCAGTACCAGCAGTTTTAATAACATCCTTTATATTACTTACCCTAACTCCACCACCTGGTAACAATTGAATATTAGGATATTCATTATGTAATTTATTAATTAACTCACAACCTTTTAGAATATTTTCACTTGATTCTCCACCACCCGTAAGAATTCTATCAATCTTTAAATCATTTAATATCTTTATTGCTTCAAACTTATCATTACTATCATCAAAAGCCTTATGAAATATTGCTTCTTTTTTATATTGATGTATTAATTCAATCATCTTTCTTGTTTTAACAATATCAATACTTTTATCTTTATTTAAAAAACCAAAGACAATTCCATCAGCCCCATTATCTAAGAAGGACTTTGCTGTTTCAAGCATGATTTTAAACTCTAAATCACTAAAACAAAAATCACCACCCCTAGGTCTTACCATACAACAAATCTTTTGTTTTATATTTTCTTTTAAATAAATTAATGTTTCTAAACTAGGTGATAAACCACCTAATTCTAAAGCAGAATTTAATTCAAT
>CAVCTP010000036.1:0-10936 GCA_963605145.1 Tannerellaceae bacterium | reverse complement strand
TTATCGCAATTCATCCCACCACCTATAGAGTTGGGAGATTTCTTACTCACGGCGTTTTAAAAATGTGTTAATCGTAAGAGACTAACACATTTTGGATATTATTTAGTAGACTTAATTATTCAGCGATATCAGCGTAAGTGTAATCAACATTACCATTATTTACAGCGATACCAGTGAACTTATCAGAATATACTAGAGTTTCACCAGACCAAGTTAATTCTAAGTCCATCATGTTATCTGTGAAGTAAGTTGCTAGAGCTGCTAGAGCATCTTTACGATCTTTCTTTGTGCTAGTTGCTAGAGCTGCTTTGTATAAGGCATCAAATTCTTCATCATTGAAACCATAGTAACCATCTTCAGTTGTGTAATCACCCATGATATCAAGAGTATCAATTTCAATAGAACCGCCACCTTTCCAGAAATCAAAGTCGCCAGTCATAACTTTACCAAGCATACTCATCATTGGTTGCATATCTAGGGTACAAGAGATACCTAATACTTTCTTCCATTGATCAGCAATTAAGTTCAAAGCATCAACATTACCTGTAGAATCCATAGCTAACATTGTAAATGTAGGAATATCATCAACACTTGTTACACCTAATTCATCCATTGCTGCTGCTAGATATTGTTTTGCAGCTTCTTCATCGGCAGTTGTTGACCAAGAGCCTGTATCATATTCATTATTGAATAAGTCTTCAACACCAACTTCAGTTCCTGGAACAACACTTGTTGCAGGAGTATGAGTAGGATAAACTGCTTCAACATATTTTTCTCTATCGATAGCAGCACTTAATGCCTTACGGAAATTAAGGTTACCTAACCATTTACCTGTTTCTTCAGTTTTGCCAGAAGCGTTCATATGTAAGAATTGGGCAGAACCAGCAACATTTAATGTAGAGAAACCACCATCTTCTAGAATAGTGTTAATCTTTTTAACATCAGAATAAGTTGCAGCATCAAGTTTATCAGTTAGCATCATATCAACACCTGTTTCAGCAGTAGCACCAACAATAGCATCGATTTCATCTAACTTAATAGCATCAGCATTCCAGTAATTAGGATTCTTTACTAAAACAATTTCAGAATCTCTAGTCCACTTAGAAATCATGAATGGGCCATTACCAATTAAATTCTCATCAGAACCATAAGCAATACCTAGTTCTTCAACATTTGATTGTTTAACTGGGGCAAATACTGTATCACCAAAGTAATCTTCTGTAGCAGGAGTATCTGCTTCATAAGTTAACTCTAAAGTATAATCATCAATAACATTGATTCCTAAATCATCAGCTGTACATGTACCTTCAATAAATGCAGCAGCATTCTTAATAGTGTTGATATTAGAATCAGAAGCATTACCTAAACCATTTTCAGGAGTTAAAGTACGAATAATAGCATAAGCAACATCGTTTGCGGTAACATCACTTCCATCTTGGAACTTAGATTCTCTTAAATGGAATGTCCAAACAGTACCATCCTCATTAGATTCCCATTTTTCCGCAAGTCCAGGAGTAACACTTGATTCAACAAATCTCAATAGTGGTTCAGTTATTAATCTAACTACAAAACCAGAACCATCATCTAATGAGTTTGCAGCATCAATTGTTGAAGCATCATAAGAAACACCTACAACAATCTTTTTTGATGAACTTTCTTCTTGCTTTGAGCCACATCCTGCTAGACTCAAAATCATAAGCAAGCTAAGAAAAACTACTAATAATTTTTTCATAAATAAAACCTTCCTTATTAATAGGCTTATTATAAAACATTTTTATCTATAAAATATTCAATTGTATTATTTTACATTAAAAATTTTCACTTTTATTTACATAAAATGAAAATTTTTCATTCATTTAAGAAACAAGCACAATAGTGATTTGGTTTAACCTCTTTTAATGTTGGCTTTTCCTTTTTACATCTATCACTACAATTTGGACAACGTGAAGCAAATGGACAACCACTTGGTAGATTAACAGGTGAAGGTACATCACCATTTAATAAGATACGCTGTCTAGTTTTTTCAACCTCCGGATCAGCAATCGGTATGGCAGATAATAAGGCTTTAGTATATGGATGCATACAAGAAGTATAAATATCTTCACTATCTGCAAGTTCTACTAAAGAACCTAGATACATAACGGCAATTCTATTAGAAATCTGTCTAACCATTGATAAATCATGAGTAATAAATAAATATGACAAACCCATCTTATCTTGTAGGTCTTTTAATAGATTGACAACTTGAGCTTGAATAGAAACATCTAAGGCAGATATTGGTTCATCACAAACAATAAGTTCAGGTTCAACCGCTAAGGCTCTAGCGATACCAATACGTTGTCTTTGACCACCAGAAAATTCATGAGGAAAACGATTGGCATGTTCACTATTTAAACCAACCATTTCTAATAATTCAATGACTCTTTGTTTTCTTCTTTCTTCATCATACATCTTATGTATAATCATGCCCTCTTTAATAGAATCAGCTACTACCATTAAAGGATCTAAAGAAGCATATGGGTCTTGATATATCATTTGAACATTCTTATAGTAACTATTACTATTATTTTCAAAAATATCTTTTCCTTTAAATAAGATTTGGCCACTATTAGGTTTATATAAACGCATAATGGTTCTACCTAAAGTAGTCTTACCACAACCTGATTCACCAACTAAACCTATTGTTTCACCTTTATGTATCTTTAAAGAAACACCATTAACAGCTTTTAAAGTACCATTTTTAACTTTAAAGAAAGTAGAGACATCTTTACATTCTAGAATTACTTCATTGTTATTCATGAGACTCTTTCTCCTTTAAATCATTTAAAAAACAAGCACTATAATGACCATTATCATTTAACTTAGTAAATTCTGGCATCTTTCTAGCACAGATATTCATAGCCTTCTTGCAACGTGCCGCAAATGGACAACCTACAGGTGGGTCTAACAAGTCTGGTGGACTTCCGGCAATAGAATATAACTTACCTTTTGTCTTTTGATCAAGACGCGGAACTGAATTTAGTAAACCTAGAGTATAAGGATGATTAGGATTCTTAAAGATATCGCTACTTGTACCCTCTTCCATAATCTTTCCCGCATACATGATATAAATTCTATCAGCCATATTGGCAACAACACCCATATCATGAGTTATTAAAACAATTGAAGAATCTAATTGTTTCTTTAAATTATTCATTAAATCAATAATCTGTGCTTGAACTGTTACATCTAAAGCAGTAGTTGGCTCATCCGCAAATAATACTTTAGGATTATTAATAAGGGCCATGGCTATCATGATTCTTTGACGCATACCACCAGATAATTGATGAGGATAACGCTTCATATTCTCTTCAGGATTAGGAAGAGATATCATCTTTAACATTTCAATAGCTTTTGCTTCGGCTTCCTTCTTACTTGCTTTATTATGTTTTAAATAAACTTCCATAATTTGTTTACCAACTGTCATAGTTGGATTTAAATAAGTAAAAGGATCTTGGAAAATGATAGAAAGTTCATTACCTTGATACTTACGCATTTGTTTAGGTGTTTTATCTAATAAGTTCTCACCTTTAAATATAACTTCACCATCTTTAATTCTGGCACTCTTACGATTTAAACCTAAAATAGTTTGAATAGAAACAGTTTTACCACAACCTGATTCACCAACAATGGCAATTGTTTCACCACTATTTAAATACCAATTTACACCTCTTACGGCTTGTACCTCTCCAGCAAAGGTATCAAAGCTAACTGTTAAATTTTTTATTTCTAATATCTTTTCCATATTAACCTCTTAGCTTTGGATCCAAAGCATCTCTTAAACCATCACCAATTAAATTAAAGACTAACATTGTAACTGCTACACAAGCACAAGGTATCAAAAATTGATAAGGATAATAACGGAAATTGCTGGATGCGAATTTGATAAGTTGTCCCCATGATGGTGCTGGTGGTGTAACACCTAAGCCAATAAAACTTAAAAAGGCTTCGGCAAATATATAAGAAGGCATTGTCATTGTCATACCAACAACTAAAATACCTAAAGAATTAGGAATTAAATGTTTAAATATTAATCTAGCAGGACTTGCACCTAAGGTCTTAGAAGCAACTACAAAGTCTCTTTCTTTCATTTGTAGAACTAATCCTCTAACGCTTCTGGCAGGACCCATCCAACCAGTGATACACATTGCCACAATTAAAGTGCCAACGGTACCAGAACCAAATACTAACATCAATAAAGTCATATAAACTAGTTCTGGTATACCCATTAAGATATCAATTATACGCATGATAATCATGTCGACCTTACCACCATAATAACCAGATATACCACCAACAAGCATACCTATAAGATAGGAAATAGTTGTGGCAACTAAGGCAATTAATAATGAAACTCTACCACCTTGCCAAACTCTAGTCCAAAGGTCTCTACCTAAAGAATCAGTACCAAACCAGTTAACACTATCTGGAAAGGCATCCATCTTATCAAGATTATTAGTTTCATAATCAAATTCATTTAAAAATGGTCCAATTATGACAAATAGTACTAATAAAAATAAAATAATTAAACTAATAGTTGCTGTCTTATTCTTCTTAAAAGTACGCCATACATCTTGTAAGTAAGTGGTTGATTTACGATTTATCTTTTCGGCATCAAAATAGCCATCCGCTAATTTTTCATAATCATTATTCATAACCTATTCCACCCTAATTCTTGGATCTACAACCGAGAATAATATATCAACAATTAGATTCATTACAACTAGAACTGTACCATAGAAGATAGTAGTTCCCATGATAACGGGATAATCTAGAGAAGTAATAGAATCAACAAAGTATTTACCTAAACCAGGAATTAAGAATATCTGTTCTATAACAAAGGAGCCCATCATAACTCCGGCAATTGATGTACCTAAATTAGTCATACAAGGAATTAAGGAATTCTTTAATTCATGATGTAAAACAATCTCAAATTGATTTAAACCCTTTGCTTCGGCAGTCTTAATATAATCTTCAGTAGTAACTTTCAACATAGAAGCTCTCATTCTTCTAGTGTTTCCAGCGATTATACCTAATGCCAAACACATAGCCGGCATGATGATTTGTGAAGGTTCACCCCAACCAGTAACTGGTAATAGTTTTAGTTTTACACCTAAGATAAAACGAAGAAGTGGTCCTAAAACCATTGAAGGTAAGGCAACACCAATAATTGCTACCATCATTAATAAATAATCTGGCCATTTACCACGGAATTGAGCACAAATACTGCCAAACAAGAAACCTATCAACTCACCACATATCCATGATATTAAACCTAATTCTGCTGATACTGGGAAAGTTTCTAAGATTATGTCTAATACATTTCTACCTTGTTTTGTTAAAGAGGTACCAAGGTTACCATGTAATAGATTCTTCATATAAGTAAAGTATTGTTCTATAACTGGTTTATCTAAACCATAATATGCTCTTTGTAACTCTTGAACATATGGTTTAACATTTTGGTTTAAGAATGGATCACCAGGAATAAGTTTAATCAAAAAGAAAGTTAGGGTCGCTAATACGAAAACTGTTGTTATAGCTATTAATATTCTTTTAAGTACATATTTCATATCATTCCCCCGTTACCTTTAATTTAGATACCAACAAATCACTAGATGCAATACCATAGTTATTTAAATAATGCATTGGCCTAATCATTTGTCTATTAGATATAGCCTCTACATTCAATAATAAATCTTTAATATTACCTGTTATAACCAGAGCTCGTAAATTACCAACTTCTTTACCATTTTCTACTTTTACACCATAACAAGGTATCGCAAATTCACCAGATGCAATATTTAAAGAATGGAAGATATCAAAGTGTTCAGTAATTATAATGCCATTATTTAATTTATCTTTTAATTCTTCAAAACTATAATTTCCCTTTTCAACCTTAAAATTACGTGGTGTTATTTGAATATCAGTAGCAATATTACCAAACAATAATGGCTTTCTTCCAGCACAACCATTATTATTAATCTTTAATATATTACTTGTTTCATTATTCAATAATGGTTCTATATATTTACCATTTCTAACAACACTTACATCCTTACATATAGATCCTTCACAATCATTTAAGAATGAAAAACCTATACTATCATCAATAAAACTTAAACATTCACTAGCAACCTTTGTATTTAAACAACCATTAAAACAAGTGGCATTTTCAATATATTTCTTACCCGAGAATAATTGCCATGCGGTACACATCAACACATAAACAAAGTTTTGATGTAAAATAACTCGATAATCACCACTTTCAAAATTACTTATAGGTTTCTTTTGATATTGATATCTTTCATTTAAATCATCAATAAAATCATCAAGATTATCTTCAAAACTATTTAAAACAATATCTCCTCTTACATTAATAGGATAACTATCATCTTTACCAATAAGATAAGCAATTAAGATTAAAGTATTAAATTCCCTATCAACATCTAAACTAAGATTATTGATAGTAGACATCTTTGTTTTTCTAACAATTACTTCAATATATAAATTACCTTCTTTAATTTTGTTATTGATATCTTTATATAACTTCAAAACATTTTCTTTTAAATCTACAAGATTATATTGTTTTGTATTATTACTTAAATCACAATAATTGCGATTATAAACAGATGTTCTTTTAACACTAGAAACTAAAGAGTTTTCATAAGCCTTAATAAACATCTTATAAGGATCTTCACTTCCATCTTGTGTATAGTAATATCCTTCTGAATCATTACTTACTCTTACAAAATATTCTTCACTATTTGAATAGGAAATATTATTGATACCATCATTGCCAACTTCAAAGTTGTAATTCTCTTGTGCTTCTAAAGCTATTTCTGCTTCTTTAATTTCTGAAGGCAATTTATTAAAAGCATCTGTTATTATCTTTTTATTCATCCTTGCCTCCTACATTCATTGAAGAAACACGAAATTGTGGACAGAATGCTGTAACTTGAACTAGTCCACTATTAGCTCCACAAAAACTGCCATATTCTTCATATACTTGTTTTTTACCAACCGCATCTATTCTTTTAATAATTTCTGTTGAAGTTCCTGATAAATTTAAACCACTAACAGGTTTAGTTAATTTACCTTTTTCAATTAAATATCCATAATTAACGGCAACAGAGAAGTTATTGCCACTAGAACCACCACCAAGTTCTGTTACATATAGACCATAATCAACATCTTTAATCATCTTTTCTTCATCATCTTGGCCTACTTCTAGATATGTATTATGCATACGTGATGTAGGTGCAAAGGTATATGATTGTCTTCTACCCGAACCATTGCATTCACAATTTAATAAGATAGAACCTTGTTTATCAACTAGATGGGAAACCATCACACCATTTTTAATTAAGACATTCTTTTGAGTAGGATGACCCTCATCATCTATGGCCTCGCTACCACATAATCCTTTAATTGTTCCATCATCAATAAGAGTAACTTTCTCTGATGCCATCTTCTTATTTAATAATCCCGCAAATGGTCCATTAAAAGCTGAGGCAGATTCTAGGTTATGGCCACATGCTTCATGCCAAAAAGTGCCACTAGAACCTGCGGCAAATACCACTGGCATTACCCCACCCTTAATTGTTTCAGTATTTAATTCTAGTCCTCTTTTTTCAACAGTATTTCTTGCGAAACTATATGGGTCATAGTCACTAAAAGCTTCAAAGCCACATGGTTTAATAAAATCAGTAAAACTATAACTTGATTTATTACCATCACTTACAACGCCACCCATACGAACCCTAGAGAAGCATCTTCTATCTGTAGCATATAAACCTTCAGAATTAACAATCGCTACATCTTGGACATTATCATAATATTCAAAATTAAGATGATTTTGGTATTTACTAGTACTAGTTGCTTCCAACATCTTTCTTAAAACTTTTTCTTTTTCTTTTATATCTACATCCATTGGATTGATTCTTATACCATGTAATGGAGTTGAATTATAATACTTTAAATCAATATTAATATTTTTGCTTTCACCCTCTACTAATAAACTACCCATCTTAACAAGTTCATTTAAAGCATCATCACTGGTATTAGAACTATAGACATAATAAGAATTGCCACCTTTTAATAGATGTAATCCTACTCCATGTATATGTAAACTAGTAGCTCCATTTAGACCACCATTAATCAACTTACAAACATTATCCATACGGTCTTCAAAGAATAGTTCCGCAAAATCAGCACCGGTATTTAAGGCTTTACTTAATAGATATTCATATTTACTTTTATCAATTGGAATTTGCATATATTTGAATTATACTATTTTTAACATGCCAAAACTGGATTCGAATACTGTGACTTGTACTAAAATGAAAGAAAATTGCATCAATAATGAAAATTGTTTCAATAATCCTAGCTATTATACAAATAGAGAACAATTATTAAACAAACCTCATATTGAAACTATTAAAATAAATACTCCACTATCAAATGTTAAGTCTAATAAATACTTTTATTTTGCTTGTGATATTAATGACCGTACACCATTTGAAGATTGTATTATTAATTCTTTATTAAATAACAATATTGCCTATACTACTGATATAAATAAAGCAGATTATTACCTTGGCTATAGTAATGATACTTTTAAAGAATGTTTAAATCATAAATTTAAAAAGGCTATATCACTTTCCACAATGATTTATCCTAGTTTAACTTATGGTATTGATGATAATGAATTAATTAAGATGCCGTTAAATAAAAAACTCTTATCTGATTTAAAACATAGTGATCTTAATCAGATTGATAAGATTGATACTGATATATTAATCATTCATGGATATAAGGAAGTATTACATCCTTGGTTACAAGCATCTTTTTTATATTCTAGTTTAAAAGATAGAAGAGAAAATGATCATTCGAAAATGATAATTGTCCCAGATATTGATGAACAGTTATATAACAATCCCAATAAGGACTTATTAGATTATTTAAATAAACAAATAATGGAATTTTTTAAATATGAAAACTAAATTTACGGTTGATGATTCTATAACTTTTAATACCATCGGTGATGTTTGTTTTTGTGATGATAGTTTTGCCTATAGTCTATATCACTATAGAAATAATGCTTTAACTAGTGATATTTATTATAAAGATAAACTTATTTTAAATGCTTCGCTTCCTTGTATTTCTAATAACAAGTTATATTATTTAAAAAATACAGTTCATAAAGCAATTCCTGATAATCTACCTTATTATCTAGTTGAACAGCATTATATTAAAAGACAGATATATTGTGGTAATTCAAGACTTACCCATAATAATCTTGATATCTTTGACTATAAGGTTCAAAACAAAAATATATTATATAAGGCATATCAATATATAGAAGATATAGATATTAATAATTATCAAAATAAACCATTAGTATTTGATACTCCTTCTTTTTATAGTGATAAGGAATATGGTTTTAAAGCCAAAAGAAAGATTTTATATTATTTCAATGATACTTTGATTGATATAAAAGGAAATATTGTTGATTTCTTATTTATTAAAGATGCTTATGTTTTGTTATATACAAGCAATGATGCTTTCTTTGTTGAGGTATTTGATTTTAATAATAAGTCAAAATTAAAGATTAAGTTAGATAAATACTTACCTAGTTTTGTAGGCTTTTCAACAATATATTATGAGAAAGAAAATGCTCTTATCTTTACGATGAATAAAATTAATGATCAATATAATGATCCTAAGAATTTATATTTATTAAGATTAAAAAAGAACTCAAAACCTGTTCCTTTAATATCTATGAAATATCTACAAGATGGTGTACAACTTGAGGCTTATAATTTACCTTCAAAAGCAATTCATACTAGTACTTATATTATTTATAAGGATGAGTTATATTTCATCTCTAGTAAGAATGGTACGAATGTTTTATATAAAACAACTATTAAAAGATACGCTATACCAACTTTAGTTGATGATAGTAAGAATTATATTCATCTTTATGTTGATAAGGATAATTTATATTCCTTGATATCAAACAATAATATTCATTCATTATTAATCCAACAAAATAATTGTTTAGTTTTAGTTGATCCTAATCCAACATTAAAACAAAAACAATACGCTGACTTTGAAGTTATCAATATAGTTGGTAGAGACAATCAACAATTACAATCTTTCTATTACTACCCTTCAAACATAAATAAAAAGATACCATTAATAGTCTTAATACATGGTGGACCTAATGGCTTTTATAGTTCTGGTTTTAATTATGAAGCACAATTATATGCATCCTTAGGTTATGGAGTAATATTACCTAATCCTAGAGGTGGTAGTGGTTTTGGCAAAAAGCACGGCAATATGAATTATGCTTTTAATGATTCAGCATTACATGATATAGAAGATATAACTAAATATGTTTTAGATAGATATGAATATTTAGATTCTACTAGAGTTGCCATAACAGGTGGCAGTTATGGCGGATATGAAAGTATCTATGCGGCAATTCATTCTAATTTATATAAAGTAGCTGTATCTTTAAGACCACTTATCTCTTTTCAAATGACTGGTTCATGTTCAGGTTCTGCTGGAACTTCGCCATCTGATAAATCTAAACCTTTTGAAAAATATCTTAAAGATAATATCAAAGCATCATTATCTACTTATGTTGAAAAGATAAATATTCCTATTCAAATAATGCATTCTACATTAGATGCTAACTGTTTACCAGAAGCATCTATACAATTATTTTCATTATTAGATTTTTATAAACCAAACTTACCAAAAAGATTATGTTTATATCCAAATAGTAATCATGGTTTATTATCATATGGACCAGCTAATCTAGTTAAACAAGCTTACCAAGATATATTAGAGTGGTTTGATTTATATTTATAATTCATATCATTTATAAGTT
>CAVCTP010000035.1:0-11096 GCA_963605145.1 Tannerellaceae bacterium | reverse complement strand
TTTTATTGAATATAAATAAATATTAGTATTAAAATAGAAAGGTAAAAAAAGAGGTAATTTATGGGAAGAGCGCATGAAGTAAGAGCTGCAGCAATGGCTAAGACCGCTGCAATGAAATCAAAAGTTTATTCAAGATATGGCAAGGAAATTTATATTGCTGCCAAATCAGGTGTTCCTGATCCAGATAACAACTTAGCATTAAGATCAAAGATAAAGGAAGCTAAAGCAAACCAAGTTCCTGCTGATGTAATTAAAAGAGCTATTGAAAAAGCAAAAGGTGGTTCTACTGAATCTTATGATACTTTAAGATATGAAGGTATTGGTCCAGGTGGTGCTACTATTATTGTTGATTGTTTAACTGATAATAGTAATCGTACAGTAGCTGCTATGAACTCATGCTTTAATAAAGCACGTTGTAAATTAGGCGTTAAGGGTTCTGTATCTTTCGGTTATGATAATTTAGGTGTTTTATCATTCAATTATACTGATGAAGATAAGATGTTAGATACTCTTATCAATGCTGACGTTGATGTTAATGACTTAGAAGTTGAAGATGGTGTAATGACAGTTTATGTTGCACCAACTGATTTACATAAAGCACAAGAAGCAATTGATGAACTTATTCCTGATTGTGAATATTCAGTATGTGCTATCAAGATGCTTCCTCAAGAATATGTAACCTTAACTGATGAACATGACAAAGAAATGTGGGAAAGATTACTAAGATTACTTGATGAAGTTGATGATGTAAACGAAGTATTCCATAACGTAGAAATGTAAAACGGGCCGCTAGATGATTAGCGGTCCTTTTAATTCTTGTTTAATATAATCTTGTTTAAATAATGTTGAATATAATAAGGAAGTTTTATATTCAATATCTTTATATTTTGTAGGAATATTTTTAAATTGGGTAACAATATTACAATCATTTTTTATTTCTTTTAAATATTCTCGACCTTTTGTATTAAAACCTAAAACTCTAACATAATTCATATCATTTAGATTATCAACATCTTCTTTTTTTATTTGATTCATAATTTGTAGGCATATTCTTTGAATTCTAGATTTTGTATATCTACGAGAAATACAGTTATTTATAAAATCATCATAATTATCATACTTAATAGCATTTTCTTTTAATAGATTTTCAATACCTTCTGATACTAAGAAGATTGTAGATAAATCTTTACTAGACATTGTCATAAGCAATCTTCTTAAATAAGGATATAAATCTTCATTATAAACAGGATTATCAATATTAATAGGACAAGTATTAGAAATATCTATATTATCTTTAATAGCTTTTCTAATTGCGGAAGCAGAAGAAATAACTTCAATTTTATTTGAATGATAATCATTGGTTCTTTTGATAGAAATAGGTGTAATATTAGTATTTTTTAAAGCCTTTAAATAGGTTACTGCTAACATATCATTGGGGTATAAATAAGAAGATAATAAACCATATGATTTAGGATAGGAGTTACCATCATGCATTAATTGTTTTAATCTAGTGACATCAACTTGTAAATCAGCATATTTTTGTAATTCTTCTAGGTTATTTGTTTCTGAGCCAAAAATAAGATAATTTGTTTTAAGCATATTTAATATTTGTACTGCTTTTGCGCCAAATACATAAGCATTTTGGGTGGTATAAATATATGGAAGTTCAACTACTAAATCTACACCATTATCTAAAGCTGCCTTTGTTTTTTCAAATTTATTGATTATTGAAATATCACCACGTTGATTATAATTACCTGTACATACGGCAATTAATACATCGGGATTAGTTAATTGCTTGCTTTGTTCAATATGATATTTATGTCCATTATGGAAAGGATTATATTCAACTATTATGCCACTTACTTTCATACGAATATTATAGTACAATTAGGCCGTGAAAATATTGTTAAAGGATTTATTAAATATTGCTGATGAAAAGGTATATGAAGTAGATATCAATTCTTATATAGTGAATGATAATGTTTATATTAGAAGAATTGAAAATGTTTATGGAGAAATAGCTTTTTATTATGACGCAGATGAACTAAGGATTAATTATCGCGTTATTGGCAATATGGTATGCCCTGATGCCTTTACTCTTGAAGATGTTATTTTACCTTTTGATTTGAGTTTGGATGACAAGGTTGTTGATGATGAAAATGAAGATGGTTTCTATTTAGTTTGTGATATGACAATCGAAGAAATGGTTCTATATATTATCTTGCCAGAAGTACCAATAAAGGTTGTAAAAAACGAAAAAATAGAGTATTCTAGAGGGGATGGTTGGTCTTTTGTATCCGAAGAGGACTTTGAATCATCTTGCCAGGATGAAATAGATCCGAGGTTGCAAAAGCTTAAAGAGTATAAATTTAAGGAGGATTAAAATGGCTGTCCAACAAAGAAGAAATTCTAAAACACGTAAAGCAAAAAGAAGAACTCATTATAAATTAATGGCTCCTGCAATGGTTAAATGTGCATCATGCGGTGAATACAAACTTGCTCATCGTGCATGTCCAAATTGTGGTGCTAAATAGTTTTTCATTGAAATCGCTCTAATGCGATTTTTTATTTATTTCAAAGGGGAAAAATATGAAAAAAAGTAAATCGATTATTTGCTTAATTATTTGTTTACTTGTAACTTTTGCATCTTTATTTGTAGCTGATATGATTCAAAAAGATTTTGGTAATGTTGAAGTTACAGTAGATGAATTTGAAATGGAATATGAAACTCCTAATGGAGATACTAAAACAGGTACAATCACATATAAGTTATATGTTCCAAAAACCGCAAGTAGTGATAATAAAGTACCTGCTTTGTTAATGCTACATGGATATCAAAATGATCACGAAACTGATGCAGCATATGCTATAGAGTTGGCTAGACGTGGTGTTGTTGTTATGTGCATTGATGAGTTTGGCCATGGTTCAAGTAGCATTTCTATGGTTAATAGAGGATATGTAAACCATAAGGTTACTATAAATTATGGTCTAGATTCTGAAGAAGATGGTACATTTAAACAAATTGGTGGACAAATCAGATATAAGGTTCTAATGAATTTTTCTGATTTATCATTCTTTATTGATAAATATTCTAGTGATGATGATGGCAATAAGATTTATGATTCATCAATGGGTGGCATTGCAGCTTATAAGATATTAAGCGAGATGGATTTTGTTGATAATCAAGATATGGCAATATCAGGTCACTCTATGGGTACTTGGGCATCTTGGACTGTAGCTGCAGCATATAGTGGTTCAAATATTGAACCAAAGGCAACTATCTTACAATGTGGTGAGTTATTTACAGCTGATGCATATGATAGTGAAAAGATTAAATTTAATAATGTTCTATTATTAACTTCAAAATATGATGAATTTAATTATTTTAGAGATTATTCTAAAAAGACCGTTGATGATGATGTTATTAAAAATGAATTATCTAGTGCTTTCTTAAATTGTCAAGAAGGCGAAGGTGAATGGAATAAAACTTATGGTAGTTTTGCCGATGGTAGTGCTAGAAGAAGACAATTATTAATTACAAATCATAGACTTGCAACTCATGATCATACAGCTTTAAGTACTTCTATTGAATGGTTAGGTAATGCTTACAATATGAATATGAGTTTAAGTAGTGATGATCATATCTATATGATTAAAGAAGTATTAGTTTTACTTGCAACCTTAAGCGCTATTGTATCAATGATGGCTTTATTTAATATTTTAATTGCCACTCCATTATTTGCCGGACTTGTTCATCCTGAATTAAATACAATTCGTGAATCAAGAAAGGGTATGAGATATTGGAAGGCTGCTATTATAACAATCTTAATTGCTTTTATCACATATCCATTCTGTACTCAATTAGGACATGGTTTATTACCACTTCCTGATACTACAGTATTTAGAATGACTATTGGTAATGGTTTCTTATCTTGGTATTTAATTTTAGTCATAATCATGCTTATAACAACAATTATTTCAAAAGTTAAAGCTAAGAAAAAAGGCGAAGAATTTAGTTTCTTAGAGTTGGGTATGGCTAAACAAGATAATAAAAATCATTTTGATTTTAAATTATTCTTTAAAGGTTTATTGATGGCACTAATTCTAGCAGCATTTATGTATGTTCAATGCTTACTTGCTGAAAAATTATTCATGTTAGACTTTAGATTTATTTGGCCATTCTTTAAGAGTTTCAATAAGGAAAGATTTATTCAATTCTTAGTATATATTCCAATCTTCTTATTGTTCTTCTTATTAAACAATTCAAAGATTTTTGCGCAAAACCAACCTTATGGTACAACAGTTGAAGGATTTAAAGGATTTATGAACTGTTGGTATAAAAATGCTTTATGTATGATTGGTGGAGTATTATTATTAATACTTCTAGAATATATACCATTCTTTATGGGTTATGGTCCTGGTGCTGATTTATTATTTAGTTCAACATTTGGTGGACCATTTATGTCACTAATGATTGTATTTGTACCGCAAGTATTAGTGTTCTCTTTAATCTGTACTTACATCTATAGAAAGACCGGCTCTGTATTTACAGGAGCATCACTAGTAGCAATTCTAGCTTGTTGGATTGTTACTGGAGGTTCTGCTATTTTATAAAATTTAACAATTAAAAAGTCATTTTCAAGATTAATGCCAAGAAATTGGCATTTTTTTATTTTTTTGCCCATTTTTTATTTACAAATGTGGTTTAAAAGGTGATAATAGTGGTAAGAAGTGGATGATAGTGGGGGAAAGTGGCGAATGTTTATTGGTGAATATAAACACAATTTAGACACCAAGGGAAGAATTATTATTCCAAGTAAATTTCGTGATGAACTACATGCCACTTTTATACTTGCTAGAGGTCTTGATAGCTGTTTAACTATTTACTCTTTAAAACAATGGGAAAAGTTATTTGAAGAAGTAAATAAACTACCTACTACAAAAAAAGCTGCAAGACAATATGTGAGAATGCTTACTAGTACTGCAACTGAATGTAGCCTTGATAATCAAGGAAGAATCATTATTCCTTCTTTCCTAGCAAAACCAGTTAACATCAACAAAGAATGTGTTGTTATAGGTGCTAACGACCATATTGAAATATGGGATAAGGATACATGGGATGCATATATCACTGATGCTTCAAATAATTTTGAAGAAGTAGCTGAGAATTTGAGTGATTTGTTAAATGAGTAAGCATATTAGTGTAATGCCTAGCGAGGCACTTGATCTACTAGATATCAAGGAAGATGGAATTTATGTGGATGGCACATTAGGTAGAGGTGGCCATTCAAAGTTGATCTTAGAAAAATTAAAAAAAGGTAAGTTATATTGTTTTGATTTAGATTCAAGTGCAATTGAAGAATCAAAACAAGTATTAAAGGACTATGAAAATGTTATTTATATTCATGATAATTTCGCGAATATGAATAAATATGTTGACAAAGTTGATGGTATATTACTGGATTTAGGAGTATCTTCTCCCCAATTTGATGAAGCAGATCGAGGTTTCTCTTACCGATATGATGGACCATTAGATATGCGTATGAATAAAGATGACTTACTTAGCGCATATGATGTAGTCAACAAATATGATGAAGAAAAACTTGCTAATGTTATTTATCAATATGGTGAAGAAAGAAATTCAAGAAGAATTGCTAGAAAGATAGTTGAAGCTAGACCAATTAATACAACACTAGAATTAGTTGATGTTATAAAAAGCGCTTTACCTGCCAAGGTATTAAGCAAAAAAGGTCATCCTGCTAAACAAACATTTCAAGCAATAAGAATTGAAGTAAATCATGAATTAGATAGTTTAAAAAGTTTCCTAGAAAGTTTCGATGAAATACTAAATGTTGATGGAAGAGTAGTTATTATAACTTTCCATTCTCTAGAAGACAGATTAGTAAAACATTATTTTAAAAAAATAAGTACGGTTGAAGATGACAAAAGAATAGCTTTAAGGCCTGATCAAATAAAGAAAGCCAATTACATATTGCTTAATAGAGGTGATAAGGCAAAAGCTGAAGAAATTGAACTTAATAATCGTGCAAAGAGTGCAATTATTAGAGGTGTGAAAAAAGTATATGGCAAAAATAGTTAAAAGAAAAAGAAGAAGAATAAGATTAAGAGGATTTGCGATATTACTCCTAACTTTTTCAATGTTAGTTTGGTTAGCAACAACATTATTTGTGAATACAGCAAATGCCTCACTTACTATTAAAATTCAAAGTATGAATTCTGAATTAGCTACTTTAACTAGTGAAAATCAAACCTTAAATTTTGAAATACAAAGTTTAGAGAATAAAGATAGGGTATATGATTTAGCTGAAGTAGCTGATATGGGCCAGAATCAAGATAATATTATTTCAGTAAATGGCGGTGAATAAAATGAAACGAAGTAATGCTAAACTTCGTTTTTTGTATATACTATTTGCGGTATTTATTGCCGCAATAATTATTAATGTTGTTTTTGTAACGGTTTTTAGAGTACATATTAGATCAAATACAGAATTAGATGATTATGTTGAATCTGTTGCAAATGTTGAAGAAACAATATTTGCTTCTAGAGGAACAATATATGCAAACGATGGGGAAGTTGTTGCCCAAGATGTACAAACCTATGATATTATCTGTTATCTAGATTCTGATAGATTATCTAATGGTTCTGATATCGCTTATGTCAATGATTTTTCATATACTGCTAAATGTTTAGCACCTATTTTAGGTATGAGCGAACAAGAGATTTATGATTATTTATCATATGGTAAAGAAAATAACCTATTTCAAACTGAGCTAGGCGCAAGTGGCAGAAACTTAAGCGAAGAACAGGTTGAACAAATAAATGCTATTGAAGATCTACATGGAATAGGGTTTAGAAATTCTTATAAAAGATATTATCCATATGGTGAATTATATTCGCCACAATTATTAGGCTTTGCCCAATCAGATGAAAATGGTAAGTTAGTTGGAAAACTAGGAATTGAAGCATCATTAAATGATGAACTTTCAGGCAAAGATGGTACACATTCATATCAAATAGATAAGAATGGTTATACTTTACCTGGAATGTATGATGAAACTGTAGAAGCAGTTGATGGTTATGATGTTTATTTAACCTTAGATGTTTCTATTCAAGAAGCATTAAATGAATGTCTAGAAACAACAATGGAATATAAAGATGCCACTCGTGCTTGGGGTGCTGTTGTAGAAATAAATACTGGTAAAATTCTTGCTTGGGGACAAACTCCAAGTTATGATCCTAATAACTTAACTTCTGATGATACACAAGTTAATTATGGTTCACAACTTGTTTATGAACCAGGTTCGGTTATGAAATCTGTAATCTATTCTGCTGCTATGGATTTAGGCGTATATGATGGTACAAATACTTTTGATTCTTCACCATATTGTTATTTAGATGATACTAGTAGAACATATTCTGGTAATCAATTAGGATGTATATATAATGTCTCAAAATTAAATTGGGGAACTATAGAACTAGATTATGGTTTAATTTATTCTAGTAACGTAGCCACAGCCACACTACTTTCAGATTATGTTGGGATAGATAATTATGAAGAATATTTAAAAAAATATCATTTATATGAAAAGGTTAATACTGATAATATTGATGAACTTAGTGGTTATACCAATTATGGTTTATCAGCAGTAGATTGTATTACCGCAACTTATGGACAAGGTTCAACAACTACAATGTTGCAGCTACTTCAAGCCTATACCGCTATATTTGGCAATGGTGAAATGGTTAAGCCATATATTATAGATAAGATAGTAGATCCTAATACTTCAACCACAGTTTATCAAGGAACACGTAATGTTGTATCTACACCAATTAAAGAATCTACCGCAAAACAGATGCAAGATTTATTAAGAAGGGTAGTAAGTGATGAAAGTGGTACTTGTAGGCATTATGAAGCTAAAACGGTAAAGGTTATAGGAAAAACAGGAACATCAGAAATTGCTATAGATGGTGAGTATTCTGATGATATTAATATTGTTTCTTGTATGTTAGCTTTCCCATATGAAGACCCACAATATATGGTTTATTATGCTTATGTATCTGATGAAACAGTTTACTATAACTATGATATAAAACCATGTCCTGATATGATTGATAGAATTGCCTTATTAGAAGGTTTAAATGTTAGTGATGATGATAGTAATTATGAACAACAAATCACTAAATATGAAATGCCTAATATTAAATCTATATCAGTAGGTGAGGCAAATGATATTTTAGATGATTATGGTGTTGATATTATTCAAATAGGTGATGGTGAAAATATAATAGATCAATATCCAAAAGTTGGTGCTGATTTATATACAAATGAAAAAGTCTTTATCTTAACTGATGGCAATAATATATCTCTTCCTGACTTTAACAATTGGACAAGAAAAGAAATAATCTCTTATTGGAATTTATCAGGCCTAGCAATCCAATTAAATGGTTATGGTATCGTATATGAACAATCACTTGCTCCTAATACAATTGTAGATAAAAGTAGTGAAATTATCGTTTATTTAAAAGATATTAATTCAACTGAAACAACAAATGAAACAGTTGAAGAAAATGATGAATAATAAGTATAATATTTAGGTATGATTTATAAATTTATTTTAGGATTTTTACTATCTTTTATTACTATCTTTGTTTTGATGCCTTATTATATTAAGGCCTTAAAGAATAGACAAATCAATCAAGTTACTTCTGATTATGCTTTAAATGAATTTAAAAATAAGGATAAAACACCTATTATGGGTGGATTACTATTTGTTATTATTCCTATCATTATATATATAATTGTTAATCCTAAAGGAATTATTGAACAAAGTACTTTATTTGTTGTTTTATCCTTTATTCTATTCTGTTTAATTGGTTTTTTAGATGATATCTTAGTTATTATTAGAAATAATAATGAAGGTTTATCACCATTAACAAGAATTATCATGGAATTTATCTTTTCTGTTGGCTTATATTTTATATTTTCCAAGATTATTCCTTGTCAAATAACTATTCCATTTATTAATATTGGTATACAAATTAGTCCAATAATTTTTATACCTTTTATGTCACTTCTATATATGGCTGAAGCCAATGCTGTTAACTTTACCGATGGTATGGATGGCTTATGTGCTGGTGTTTCATTTATTGGTTTAATATCTTTATTAATATTAACAATTGTAAGAAATGAGACTAATATCGCCATATTAATTATTTGTATTCTAGGTGGCCTACTAGCATATCTACATTACAATAAATATCCCGCTAAGATATTTATGGGTGATTCTGGATCTTTAGCTTTAGGAGCTTTATTTACTTCTATTGCCTTAGTACTAGATAATACCATTGCTTTATTCTTTATTGGTGGTGTATTTGTTATTGAAATGTTCTGTGTCGTTGTACAACAAATATCTGTTCGTTTATTTCATAAAAGAGTATTTTCTTATACACCAATCCACTATGCTTTTGTTTTAAAAGGATATAAAGAAACAAAGGTTGTATTAATGTTTTATTTATTAGAAGCAGTTCTTACAATCATCGGTTTAATAATTGGTTTAAATACATTATGAATTACACCATTAATCATGATAATAAACCAATAATTGAAAGAATATTATCAATCAATAATATTAATGAAACTGACTTAGATGTCTCTAATTTTAATGTGGATGAACATATTGAAGTAATAGATAAATTTAAGCAAGAATTAATTGATAATAAAAATGAATCATTTTTAATAGTAGGTGATTATGATTGTGATGGTATTTGCGCTACAGCAATCATGAAGAAACTATTAGATTCTTTAAAGATAAAAAATAATTATTATATTCCTTCTAGATCTAAACAAGGTTATGGTTTAAATAATGAAATAGTAAATAATGCTAAAAATAATAACTTTACTTGTTTAATTTGTGTTGATAATGGCGTTGTTGCAACAACTAGTTTAAAACTATGCAAAGAATATGGTATTAAGGTATTTATAATTGATCATCATGAATATCTAGAAGAACCTGAGTGCCAATGTTTATTACATGCCAATATGTTTGAAACAAAGTATGCTGATATGTGTGCTGGTGGATTATGTTGTTTATTAGCTAATAGTTTTAAATATGATGAATTTAATGATTTATATGGTGGTCTAGCAACCCTAGCTGATATGGTAAAGGTCTTTAATTATAATCGTTATCTTATTAAGAGGATGTTAGAGATTGTAAAACAAGGCAATATTACTGCTATTAATTATTTATTAGGTAAAAATAGTGTTAACTATCAATCAATTCAATTTAATGTTATTCCTAAGATTAACGCTGTATCTCGTTTAGATGAATATATGAATGTCAATTATGTAGTTAAATATTTACTCGCAAGTGATGATGAATGTTTAAAATATTTTGACAAGATAGAATATATTAATAAGGCAAGAAAAGATTATTCTAATTCCATGTATGAAAAAGCAATATCACAAATTGATATTAATGATAATATTTTTATACTTGCGGATGAATCTTTTAAAGAAGGCTTATGCGGACTGGTTGCCAATAGATTATTAAGTAACTATGGTAAACCAAATATTGTTTTCTCAATTATTAATGATGAACTAAAAGGTTCTGGAAGATCATCGGCTGGTTTTAATCTTTATGAATATCTATCTGGCTGTAAGGACCTATTTAATAATTTTGGTGGTCATGGCCAAGCTGTTGGTTTGTCTATATCAAAAGATAATTATGCTTTATTTAAAGAATATATAAAAAAACATCCTATTAAATGTGAAGAAGTAACTAAGGATGTATTATATCTAGATTCAGATAATGTTAATAAACAATTAATAGAAGATATTGATAGTTTAAGACCTTTTGGCACAGGCTTTATCGAACCTTTAATTGCTTTAAATAATGAATATCAATCAAAATTTATTATTTCAAATAAATATCCTAAATTTATCATCAATAATGATTTAAGTGCTATCAGTTTTAATTCTGATTTTATTGACAAGGAATTTGATTACATGATAGGTAGAGTTAATGAAGATAATTATCGAAAAGGTAAACTAAGTTTTGTAATTGAAGATTTA
>CAVCTP010000034.1:0-11111 GCA_963605145.1 Tannerellaceae bacterium | reverse complement strand
TAATCCTATATCTGAATTAGTTACATAATAGTTTTGACACATATCATATCCTGGTAGTTGATTACCTTCTACTAGAATTGGTCCTTTATCAGATATTGCTACATCCCAACCAACATAACGGATATGTGGTTCTATTAAGGCTGCTTTCTTACATAACTCTAAAGCCTCTTTAAACATAGGTATCTTAAAATTTAATAATTCAAAATTATTTGTAGGATGCTTTGTATATGTTGATATGGTTTTATCAGACCAGAATGGATTAACAATCACTCCATCTTCATTAAGTACGGTATAAATACCACCTGAAGCAACATTATCAACTTTCATATCACCTATTCCTACTCTTAATAAAGCATACATTACATGTGCTTCATTATCTTTTAATACAGTTGTTATTCTAATCGTATTAATTGATTTATCATGTAGTTTATTCATTTCATCATGTTGAACAATATTATCTTCACAGAATAAATCATTATCAATCATAAATTGATGTAACTCTAATATATTTGTATCCTCATTAATATCAATATTCTTATATATACCCTTACCAGAACAAGAATCCTTAGGTTTACAGAATATCTTTTTCTTATTCTTACAGAAATTTATAAATTCTTCATCTGTGCAATGTGCTGCATCAATAAAGTCTCTACCAATATATTCTTTAAATCTATCATTAAATAATAATTTATTATCAAATATATCCATATATTCTCTATCATTTAATAATTTAAATAAGGCTTGAGACTCTTTAAACGTAACATAAGTATCTCTTAATTCTTGAGACTTACCTACAAAATGAAATAAATTATATTCTAAATAACCTATACCATCTTTTAAAATACATTTACTCATATCATATAAAACATATAAAAATGATTTATGAGAATATTTAGAAACCATTAAAGCATTTTTAAACATTCTTTTAATACTCGCAAGTTCAAATCTATCAAATATTGTATTAGTAGCCATGCCTTTATTATACATAAATATAGGCTATAATAATTGATAATGACTAATAAAAGAATAAGTAGAGATGCCTTATTAATAGCGATATATTGTGTTTTAAGTAGTTTAACACCAATTAAAATAACTAACTTTAAGTTAACTTTTGAAGCATTTCCAATACTTGTTGCAGCAATAATGTTTGGACCTAAAGATGGCTTAATTGTAGGTACTATTGGATCATTTATATATCAATTATTCTTATCAGGATATGGTATTAGTGCTACTACTATATTATGGGTATTGCCACATAGTATAAGTGGTTTAGTTGTTGGGTTATATGCTAAGAAATATAATTTTAAATTAACATTTAAACAAATATGTTTTATTACTATTGTTTCTAGTATATTAGTAACAACATTAAATTCTATAGTTTTATATATTGATTCTTTAATATATGGATATTATTTTAAAGGATTAATAATGGGAAGTATTATAATCAAAGTATTAGTTGGTATTATTAGTTCAATTATTTATAGTTTAATAATGCCAAGATTAATTAATTTCTTAAAAGAGGTGTAGATATGAAAACAGATATAGAGATTGCTCAAGAATGTAAAAAAGAAAATATATTAAATATAGCTAAAAAAGTTGATATACCTGAAGAATATATTGAATTATATGGTAACTATAAGGCAAAGATTGATTTTAAGTTATTAAAAGAGTTACAAAATAAAAAAGATGGTAAGTTAGTATTAGTAACTGCTATTAACCCTACTCCTGCTGGAGAAGGTAAAACTACTACTACTATAGGACTTGCGGATGGTTTAAGAAAGATTGGTAAGAAATCTGTTGTCGCATTAAGAGAACCAAGCCTTGGTCCAGTATTTGGTATTAAAGGTGGTGCAGCAGGTGGTGGTTACGCTCAAGTTGTACCAATGGAAGATATAAATCTACACTTTACTGGTGATTTCCATGCTATTGGTGCTGCCAATAATCTATTAGCTGCAATGCTAGACAATCATATCCAACAAGGCAATTCTTTAAATATTGATCCTAGAAGAATTGTTTGGAGAAGATGTGTTGATATGAATGATAGACAACTGAGAAATATTGTTGATGGATTAGGTAATAGAACTGATGGCACACCTCGACAAGATGGTTTTGATATAACTGTAGCATCAGAAGTTATGGCTGTATTATGTTTATCATCTGATATCATCGATTTAAAAAATAGATTATCTAAGATAATTGTTGCTTACACCTATGATAATAAACCAGTTACAGCCGGTGATTTAAAAGCCCAAGGTGCTATGACTGCTTTATTAAAAGATGCTTTAAAACCAAATCTAGTTCAAACCTTAGAAGGTACACCATGCTTTATCCATGGTGGACCATTTGCCAATATTGCTCATGGTTGTAACTCTGTTAGTGCTACAAAGTTAGCGATGAAACTTGGTGATTACGCTATTACAGAGGCAGGTTTTGGTGCTGATTTAGGTGCTGAAAAATTCTTAGATATAAAGTGTCGTATGGCAAACTTAAAGCCTGATGCGGTAGTTGTAGTTGCCACAGTTAGAGCTTTAAAGCATCACGGTGGCGTTAAGAAAGAAGATTTAAATATTGAGAATTTAGATGCCTTAGAAAAAGGTTTACCAAATCTATTACAACATGTTTCTAATATCACTAATGTTTATAAACTTCCGTGTGTTGTGGCAATTAATGCCTTCCCTACTGACAGCAAAGCCGAGCTCGATTTAGTAGAAAGAAAATGTAAAGAATTAGGTGTAAATGTTGCTTTATCAGAGGTTTGGGCAAAAGGTGGTCAAGGCGGCATTGAACTCGCTAAACAGGTAGTTGAGTTATGTGATAAGGAAAATAACTTCACATTTGCTTATGAGGATAATCTATCAATTAAAGAAAAGATGGATGCCATTGCCACTAAGATATATCATGCTGATGGAGTTGATTTAGTTGGAAATGCTAATAAGCAATTAAAACAATTAGAAGAATTAGGTTTCTCAAACATGCCTATCTGTATGGCAAAGACTCAATATTCTTTCTCTGATGATCAAAATAAATTAGGAGCTCCAAGTAACTTTAGAATCAGTGTTAGAAATCTTAAAGTTGCTGCTGGTGCTGGCTTTATAGTTGCCTTAACAGGTGAAATTATGACTATGCCAGGTCTACCAAAAGTACCAGCTGCCGAAAATATTGATGTTGATGAAAATGGTGTTATAAAGGGATTATTCTAATGGAAAATAAGACAATTAAAGAGTTTAGTGAATTAGTAGCAGCCAAAGATGGTGCCCCAGGTGGAGGAGCAGTTATTGCTTCAGTTGGCGCATTAGCCGCATCTTTAGGACAGATGGTAACTAATCTTACAATCGGTAAAGCTAAATATGTTATGCATACGGTTGAGTTAGAAGATATAAGAAAAGAATTAGAATTAATTAGAACATTAATGCTTGATGGTATTAATAAGGATATAGAAGCCTTAGATCCTTTATCAAAGATGTATAGTGCTGATAAAAATGATCCTAATTATCAAGATAATATGGAGAAGTGTTTAAAAGATGCTGTTGTACCTCCATTAATGGTTTTAAAATATGCTTGCCGTATTATTGATTTGGATAAGAGGCTTGCCGTTATTGGTTCTAAAATTGTGGTATCTGATGCCGCAACTAGTGTAATGTTAGCCCATGGTGTTTTATATGGGGCTTATATTAATATCTTAGTAAATGTCAATCTTATGAAAGATAAAGAATATGGCGATAAATTAATTAAAGAGGCAATTGAATTATTAGATGAATATTCTGTTACTGCTTTAAATGTTTATGATGATATTTGTAAAAGGTTAACTGATAATGGCTAATCTATTAAAAGGAAAGTGTGTAGCTGATGCAATAAATGAAGAAAGTATTGCTTTAGTTAATGAATTAAAAAAGAGAAATATTACCCCTACTCTAGCTACTTTTAGAATTGGTGGTAATGAGGCTGATATTGCATATGAATCTAATATAAATAAAAGAGCTAATAATATTGGTGTTAAAGTAATCAATAATGTTTTTGATATTAATATTGAAGTGGATGAATTTATTAAAGAAGTTAATAAAGCAAATTTAGATAAAAATATCCATGGTATTTTAATATTTAGACCCCTACCTTTTAATGAAGAATTAATTAGAAATTTAATTGTTGCTGAAAAAGATGTAGATGGTTCTAGTAGTGACAGTCTAGCTGCTATATTTACTAATACTAATAAAGGATTTGCGCCTTGTACGGCAGAAGCCGCTATGAAAATATTAGATTATTATAATATTGATTTAGTAGGTAAAAATGTAGTTGTTATTGGTAGATCTTTAGTTGTTGGTAAACCATTATCAATGCTTTTATTAAATAGAAATGCTACAGTAACAATATGTCATAGTAAGTCTAAAGATATTGCTTCTATTAGTAAAAAAGCGGATATTGTAATAGCCGCAATAGGAAAAACTGAAATGTTAAATAAGGATTACTTCTCTAATAAGCAAACTGTTATTGATGTAGGTATAAATTATAGTGTAGAGAAGAATAAATTATGTGGTGATGTCTTATTTGAAGAGGTTGAACCAATAGTTGAAAATATCACACCAGTACCAGGAGGAGTTGGTTCTGTTACTAATGCGATATTAATTAATCATGTTGTTTTAAGTGCCTATAAAGATATAGATTTGTAATTAAGGTTGATAACATTACTATAACTTCACTTATGGTATTTACCATGCCACATTTTAGATAAAAACAGATTGCAAGGAAGATTGTTAAAATATAGTAGTTTCTTAGTTTTATATTTAAGGAACAATTGATTAAAGTTATAGAAACAATACCACAAAAACCAATATAGGCAAATAAGAGATGTAAATTACCTTGTAGGTTATATGGTATATGATGTGGTATTAATACTCCTAAAAGCATAGAAATAAATATTGTTATAGCACAATATTTATTTTTTATATGATAGGTTTCATGTCCTAATAATAGTCCAATTAATATACCGACAATTAAATCAAATAAATAACCCTCAGTATTTAAACTAAGGGTTGAGTAATTTTCAGAATATAAATCTAATTTAAAAACAGGTAATAGAAATATAACTATTATTAAGATATTTAAAATCAAAATAATATTATTTCTTCTTGTCTTCATCAATTAAAATCTTTAATGCTTCAACAGCTACTTGTATAGCAACATCAGTATCATGACATTGAGGATTGTCTAGACCTGCTTTTGCACGTTCTTGGTTAGCACATACTAAGAAACATGAACCAACTCTAACATTTAAGTATTGACCAACAATGAATAATGCTGCAGATTCCATTTCAGAAGCAACAGTATTCATTCTCTTCCAAGCATCCCACTTATTTAATAAATCTTCATGGTTAGGAAGTTGTTCTGGACGATGTTGTCCAAAATAAGAATCCTTAGATTGTGTAATACCAGCTACATATTTCTTACCTAAGTTCTTTGCAGCTTGTATTAAAGCATTAACACAATCAAGGTTAGGAACAGCTGGGAATTCAATTGGACAATATTCTCTAGTAGTACCTTCTTGTCTAATAGAACCAGTTGAGATAGCAATATCACCACCCATAACATCCATTCTCATACCACCACAAGTACCAATTCTGATGAATGTATGAGCACCACATTCTACTAATTCTTCTAGAGCTATAGAAGCACTTGGACCACCAATACCAGTAGAACATACAGATACCTTTGTACCATTTAATGTACCAGTATAAGTACAATATTCTCTATTGTCTGCTACCATAACAGCATCATCAAAGTACTTAGCAATCTTAGCACATCTTTTTGGATCACCTGGCAAAATAACATATTTGCCTATCATATCTGAGCTTAAACAAGTATGATATTGAACATTTTTACCTTCAGTATAATCAATCATTTTTTTATTCTCCTTTAAACATAACTATTTTATGAAAATTTATAATTTAATACAACATCACTTAAGAAATATAAAGAACCACAAATTAATACATTATCATATTCTTTTATAGCCCTATTAATAGCATCCACATAATCATTATTTGTCTCATATTCCTTAAAATCATTTAAATCAATAACCCCATTATTATCAAATGTTGTAATAACTAATTTATCACAATGTTTGGATATTAATTCAATCATCTTCTTATATTCTTTTCTCTTTAAAGCAGAGAATATAACACATTTTGAACCCTTAAATAAATCAAAAGAATTCATAGTTGCTTCTATTCCATGGATATTATGAGCTCCATCTAGAATAACTGTAGGATTTTGTTTAACTATTTCAAACCTATTAGGCCAAGTTGTTTTAGACAATGCTTTCTTTGCCTTATCAATATCAATCTTAAAGCCATAATCTTGAGATATTATTTTAAAGGCATATAAAGCAAGACTTGCATTATGTAATTGATATTTGGCATAAGAACTTATTTGATATATTTCATTATCATATTCAAATTCTCTATTACCTAAATCAATATATTTACCTAATTTATAATATTTGGCATTATGTTTTTTAGCTTCGTTAATAACTACTTCATCACATTCTGAATCTAAATATCCTGTTAATATCTTAGAATTATCTTTAATTATTCCACATTTCTCTTTACATATTAAAGGTAAGGTATCACCTAATAATTCCATATGATCATAGCCTATGGTTGTAATAATTGATAACTTTGTATTATCAACTACATTTGTGGCATCTAATCTTCCCCCAATTCCTACTTCAACTATGGCAAAGTCTACCTTTTCCATTTTGAAATAATCACACATTATTAAATAATCCATTTCAAACATGGATAAATTATTATCGATAAATAACTTCAAATTATCATTTAATATCTTTAAGAATATTTCTTCACTAATATTAATATTATTAACTCTGATTCTATCTAGATGAGTTATATAATGTGGTGATTGTAAAGTACCTACCTTATATCCTTGAGACATCAATAAGTCTCTTAAATAAGTAACGGTAGAACCCTTACCATCAGTACCCGCAACATGAATCATATAGAAATCATTTTGGGGATTTCCTAAATCAAAACATAACTTTTTAAAAGTTTCAAATTTATGTCCGGTATTCCTTTTATTGCTTATCCATTCGATAGCTTCATCAATATTAGTAAACATCTAAACTATTATATAATGAATTCATGAAAATAATCGGCAATGATTGGGACGATATATTAGCTAATGAATTTAATAGTGAGTATTATTCTAAACTTAGAAAATTCTTAGATTATGAATATCAAAACTATACAATATATCCTTTACCACAATATATTTATACGGCTTTAAGACTAACAACTTATAAAGATACCAAAGTCTTAATATTAGGACAAGATCCCTATCATGAGATTAATCAAGCTCATGGTTTAGCCTTTTCCGTTAATAAAAATGTTGATATACCACCATCTTTAGTAAATATCTATAAAGAATTACATGATGATATAGGTTGCAATATACCAAACCATGGCTATTTAGTAGATTGGGCAAAGCAAGGTGTTTTACTATTAAATACTGTTTTAACCGTAAGAGCACATCAGGCTAATTCTCATAAGAATCAAGGATGGGAAAGATTAACGGATGCGATAATTGTTGAACTAAATAAGAAAGAAACACCAATGGTATTTATATTATGGGGAGCTAATGCTAGAAGCAAAAAAAGCCTCATTACAAATCCAAAACATTTAATATTAGAATCAGTTCATCCTTCTCCTTTAAGCGCTTATAATGGCTTTTTTGGCTCTAAGCCCTTTTCTAAAACAAATAAATTCTTAATAGAAAATAATGAAACACCTATCGATTGGAGCATTAAATGAAAAAGATTTATAATCTCATGTTCCCTATTTGGTTCTTATTTTTATTACCATCATATTTTTGGATTGTTATATTGATTGTTAACTTTATTATTGATTCTATAGTTTTATATTTGGCATTTAATAAGCTAAATATCAATTTTAAAGAAAACTATTTAAAACATATTGTTAAAGTATGGATAATAGGTTTTATCAGTGATTTTATAGGAGCATTATTCTTATTCTTATTGATATTATTATTTGATAAATTGAATATATCTATTAATATTTCTAGATTTCCATGGGCTACAATTTTAGCGATTCCTGGAGTATTTATATCAGGTATGATGATTTATCATCTTAATAGATTAATATCATTTAATAAAAGTTTTAATGAAGATGAAATTAAATTGATATGTAAATATTTAGCTATATATACAACACCTTATTTGATGTTAATACCTTTATATTTCTAATTCATTTATAATATTTATATGCCAAAAATTAAAAAAGATGAATTAGAAAGAGTAATGAACTCAATATATAAACCAAGAGAAGTAGTTTTGCCTGCCAATCAGAAAAAGAGTATTACTATTGACTATGTTGAACAAATTAAATCTAGTAAACCAATTGTTTATTTAATTGATGGCTATAACTTAATGTATGCTGATGAAAAGATTGCCAAAATCGCAAGTAATGATTTGTTATCGGCTAGAGATAAAGTTATTAATATGGTATGTGATTATCAAGGATATTGTGGTAGTCAATGTGTCTTAGTATTTGATGCTTATAAGAATAATATTCCTATTCCTAAGATTAGTAAGGATAGTAATATTACAGTTGTTTATACTAAAATGAATCAAACTGCGGATTCTTATATAGAAACAAAATCCTTTGAATTATCTGAAAAATATAAAGTATATGTTGTAAGTTCCGATAATCTAGAACAACTAAGAATATTGGCTAATAATGGTTTAAGAATATCTTCTCATGAATTCTTAAATAAATATGATAATTATAAGAAAAGAGCTAAAAAGGTTGATAAAAAGAGTAAACATCAACCTTTAAAAGAATTAAGAAAATTATTGTTTGAGGATGATTAATTCATCTTTATATTCCTTTAATATATTTACTAAATCATCATATGAATTCATGGAATTCATTTTATTTTTATATTTCGTAGCATTATATAAACCACTAATATAATGTGGTGCTAAACCCCTCATTTGAGGAATTGCTAGTTTTTCACCAAATAGATTTATTAACTTCTCAGCATGTTTTAAACAATAATTAAATCTATCATCAATATCAACTTCAACTTTACTTTCACCATTTAAATAATTATTAATCTCTTTAATTAAAAAAGGATTACCAACTAGGGCTCTACCTATCATGATGGCATCGCAATTAGTTTGTTTCTTCATATTAATAAAATCATTAACTGATTTAATATCACCATTACCAATAACTGGTATCTTTAGATTATCTTTTAATATCTTAATATGTGACCAATCCGCATTTCCTTCATACATTTGGGAACGGGTTCTAGCATGTAAAGCAATAGCACTTACCCCTACTTCTTCTAACTTTTTAGATAATGATAAGTAATTTTTATGCTCTGCATCAAAACCTAATCTCATCTTAACTGTTACTGGTTTAGAAACATTTTCAATTATCTTTTTAACTATTTCAACACTTTCATCTTCTTTTTTCATCATGGCAGATCCAGCACCGGTTTTAATAACCTTATTAACTGGACAACCCATATTAATATCAATAATGTCACAATTGGTATTCTTATCTAATACTTTAGCGGCATATACCATAGTGTCTATATCACTACCAAATAATTGTAATGATACCGGATGATAATTATCATCAACCTTTAACATATCTAAAGTTCTTTGATTATTATAAAAGATGGCTTTATCAGAAACCATCTCACTATATACTAATCCTGCCCCAAATTCAAAACATATTTGTCTAAAAGCACCATTAGATATACCAGCCATTGGTGCTACTATTATAGGACTATTTATTTTAATTTTTCCTATCTGCATATTTTAATATTGTATTAATATCATTTTCATCTAATTGATATGTTTTATTACAAAATTCACATCTAATCTCTAAACTTTTTTCTTGTGCTAATTCTTCAATATCCTTTTTAGGTAAAGTTAAGATATTAGCCATAAATCTTTCTTTACTACAATCACAATAATATTCAATATTCTTTTCTTCTAGTATCTTACTATCACTAAATAAAGAATTTAAATAATCATGAATATTGTCATTTTCAGCTAATACACTTGATATTGGTTTTAGATTTAGATTCTCTAAATAGACAATATCTTCTTCTGTATGTCCTGGAAGTAGTTCTATAATCATTGCTCCTGCAGACTTAACAGAATAATCTACATCAACTAAAACACCAACGGATACAATATTTGGAACTTGTTTAGACATTGATAGATAATAGGAAAAATCATTTCCTATTTCGCCACTTTGTAACTCAACCTCAGAAGAATAAGATTGTTTTAGTTTTAAGTCAGTTATAACTTTTAAATAACCATTAGTTCCTACACCTTCTCCTACATCAAGTTTATGGGGATTATCCTCGTAAGTCTTATAGAAATGTGGATTGCCACAGAAACCTTTTACATGGCCATCACAACTTGAAACACATAAAATAGTACCTATAGGTCCTCCACCATTAATTTGTACCGTAATGGCTTCATTTTCATCCTTTTGCATCATACCTAATAAGGCTGTTACAGCTAAGGTTCTACCAAGTGCAGCACATGATGTAGGATATAAATCATGATACTCTCTTGCCTTTTCTACAATATCTTTAGCATTTAAAATATATACTCTAGCATGTTCATTTAGAACAGTTGCGATTAAACAATTATTTTCCATAAATTTAATAAAGGCAACTTATTCAGCTGCCTTCTTTGTCCTTCTCTTTTTAGGTTTTTCTTCCTTTATAGGTTCTTCTACATGAACTAACTTACCATCTTGAATTACCAATGTACCCTTTATAATTTCATCGATTTCTTCAGCAGTTAATGTTTCTTGAACCATCAATGAATCAGCAATCTTAATTAAATCATCTTTATGTTCAGTGATAATCTTTTTAGCGTCTTCATGACACTTATCAATTATCTTTCTAACTTCAATATCAATTTCATAAGCAACTTGACTTGAGGCATTAGTTGGAGAATTGTAGTCTCTACCAAGGAATACACTAGATGATCCACTATCATATTGGATAGGTCCTAAATCAGACATACCATAAGTAGTAACCATATCTTT